>JAQUBU010000257.1 GCA_028686565.1 Syntrophomonadaceae bacterium | reverse complement strand
CTTTCGTTCTCGCACCCCGAAATTTTCATTCCGGGTCTTAGCTTCCTCTTGGCTTCATTAGTCCTTACGGACTTCTTCTGCCTCGATTCTTCTAGAGCTTTAGTCTTTCTGTTCGGTTTTATCAAGAGCTTTGCGTTCAGGCTTCCGTCTGACGCGCAAGAATTATATTATCATGCCCCCTGAGCTATGTCAAGATATTTTAATCTTTTTCTATGCAATACCCCTTCTTTTGCGAATCTTTTCTATATAAATAGCACAATCCGGGCAGACCATCTCACATATCATACAAGCTATACAGCTGTCCTCATCCTTGGGTTTAACGGTGGGTGTTCCATATACCCCCAGCTTCTCCGACCATTGCAACACATCATTGGGGCATTTTTCTTTACATAGTCCACAGCCTTTGCAATATTCGGGGAAAATATGAAAAATTGCTTTTTCCATGGGGGTTGATACTGCTTCAATTTCTTTACGCATTATTTTGCCACCCCTTCCTTAAGCGATTCTTCGGCCATATTCTTGCCAATTTCCAGTGCCTTAAAATTCAATTCTCTTAAATCGGGGTTTTTTTCAAATTTGTAAGCCAGTTTATGCTCCAGGGCTGCTTTGGCTCCTTCAAAGCTGACTACATTGGTTAAGCCAATTACCGCTCCCATTATTATAATGTTAAAAACCCGCGGATGAAGTTCGTGATTGGCAGTATCAATAGCCGCAATTCCGATAATTTTTTTGGCTTCTTTGGGCAAAGCTTCTGCTGCTTCAGCCTTAAAACCCGAATCATATACAAACAGTGTATTTTCATCTGAATATATGGCGGTTCTTTCTACGGCTCTTTCGCTCAAGGCAACCACTACATCGGCTTTATTGAATTTAGGTGCACCAATTCTTTTGTCACTGAACTGAATGAAGGCAATAGAAACGCCTCCTCTTTGTTCCAGTCCGAAATTAGGGATATAGATGGTTTGTTTATTTTCATTGTAAGCGGCTTCGGCTAAAATTTCCGCTATTGATTGCACCCCTTGCCCGCCCTCACCGGCCAGAGCAATTTTGATTAACGACATTTACTTATCCCCCTTTCCAAAGGGAGATTTTAATTCTCCAATCGGGAAATACGGCTCCATCTCTTCTTCCAGGAAGTTCCATGTTTGCTGGGCATTGGTCCGCCAGTTGGTCGGGCAGGTAGATAAAACCTCTACAAAGGAAAAGCCATTCCCCTCCATTTGATTTCGCAGAGCATTTCTTAAAAATCTTTTTAGCTGTTTATATTTAGCTACGGTAGCCCGTGCCACATAGGCACTGGCTGGTGTTAGTTCAGCAATAAACTCAGGGCCTTTGGTTGGATATCCTGTTAATTCAGGGTCCCTTCCATAGGGGCTGGTTTCAGTTTTCTGACCCGGCAGGGTGGTAGGAGCCATCTGTCCGCCGGTCATGCCATAGTTGGTGTTATTAACTAAAATCAGTGTTATTTTCTCATTTCGAACGGCTGAATTAAGAAGGTGCTGTGATCCTATGGAATAGCCCCCTCCATCGCCCATATAACCAATAGTAACTAATTCAGGCCGTGACCGCTTGATGCCAACCATAACAGGAGTGGTTCTGCCGTGATGAGTCTGGGTACTGTCACAGGCAAAAAAGTTCCAGGCCAACAGTGAACATCCTATATCACAACCAAAAACCACTTTGTCTTGTATTTCTAATTCATCTATGGTTTCACCTAATGCCTTCAATACAATACCGTGTCCACAACCGGGACAGAATTTATGTGGTTTTGATGGCAGATACCAGGACTTTGGTGTTACTGGTGCAATCATTCCCAATATATTTGCCTCCTTCGCTATAAGATGCTTTTGATTTTATTAATGATGTCATAATCGATAATGCCTACCCCAGGCATGAAAAGATTCTCAATCTTTATAGTCTCTCCGTAAATCTCTTGTTTGGTAAGTCTATCCAACTGTCCGTATGCTGATTCAGCTATTAATAACTTCTTGGCTCCGCTTTTGGCTATTGCTTCCCGCAGCTGTTTTTGCGGAAATGGCCTTAAGGTAATAGGCCGGAAATAGCCTGCTTTTATCCCTTGTGCCCGCAGAGCCTTTACAGCATCATCAGCGGCTCTCGAAACCACCCCATGGGTAAGAATAATTATATCCGCATTTTCACATTCTTTTTCTTCGTATTCCACTATTTCGGGGCTAATTTTTTCATATTCAGCAGAAACCTTCATAACCACTTCATATAGTTCCTCTTCAAGGCTATATATATTGCACAAATGCTGCGGTTCACGATTATCTCCAATATGGCCCGGCAGACCTATGAGCGGATAAGTTTCAATCATCTTGATACCGCGATCCTCCGGGTTATACATTTCCAAGGGCTCGCGCATCTTGGCCTGATATCCATCACCCAATAAAAAGGTAGGAAATCGGTATTTCCACGCTGTGTTAAACCCTTTTATGGTATAATCATATATTTCCTGGTGGCTGGCTGTAGAGTATACAATTCGATGTCCTTCACCATTACCGCCAAAAGTAGTCAAGGTTACTTCCTGCTGGGAGTAAACCACGGTACCCGATGATGGCCCGCCTCTTTGCTGTATTACCGCAAATAGAGGTAAACGCATGGCTTCAGCCATACCAAAGGGCTCCTGCATCAATACGTTACCGGGACCAGCGGTAGCTGTAAATGCTTTCTTGCCGCCCTGCACTGCTCCGCACACAGTAAATCCCGCTGAAAGTTCATCTTCGGTTTGAAGAAAACCTTTCCCGTATTGAGGAGCTAACCGTGTCCAATAATGCATAACTTCGTTTTGAGGAGTAATAGGATAGCCAAACATTATTTCTGCTCCGGCTGCCAGAGCTCCCCATGTTACTGCCTCATTCCCGGTTATAAATGCTTTCCGGGGTTCCTCCATAATTTTTGCCATAAATTTTCGTGCACCTCCCATATCAAAATCCCTATATTTGAGTTTTTTTAAGTAATAAATTTCTACCAAATTGCTGATGGCATATATCGTTTAAGGAATTTTACCGGTAAATCTACCTCCTCAATTATATCTCTAAATTTTTCATCAATAGCCATATAATCTACTGGTATGTTTAGCTCCTTGGCCACCCTGCATATTTCGTAATTTCCTTCCGTAATCAAGGACAAGGTACTTTCATCACCTAAATGAGTGTTTGCAATAATTGCATCCACTCTGCCCAGCTTAACAATATAGTCTTTTAGTCGCTCCCTGGTTCCGGTCATGGGGCGGGAATAATTAAGCACGGCAATAATCCGCAACTCACTTGATTCATAAGCACCTTCCACCAGATTTAACATTTGGGCACCGGATACGCCATAGCCAATATCGAGGATAATATCTCCTTCGTTCATAAGCGCCCACCTCGCCCGGGGGTTAAGCATAGCTCCGGTTTCTCCAAGTCCAAAAGAATCACTTCGCGAATAAGCAATTATGTTAAGCCCTTCTGCTTCCAAGACTTTTTTAATAGGCCTTAATGTATAAAAAGGCTCAACGGTGTCCAAGTCAACCAGCGTTACCCTGCGATCCTGATTCTTTAGTTCCAGTGCCCTGTTAATAGCTATCTCGCTTTTACCGCTGGCATATTCACCTACAAAAGCCTCAACTACTCGGCTTGGTTCTTTGCTTAAAAAAACAACCACCTCCTTGTGGTTTATTATATAGTATAAAATATTGCCTAATTATGAGTCAATATTAATATTTTAAAGCCAATTATTACTCATATTTAATCAATGTG
>JAQUBU010000256.1 GCA_028686565.1 Syntrophomonadaceae bacterium | reverse complement strand
GGGTGCACGATGAGAAAAACCTGCCCGAACTTGACCGGGTCGATTTGCAGGGCAGAACCAGCTGCCTATTCGTATTGCCGGCAGCTTTGGCCGGAGATTATCAGGACGGAATGTACACCTATGATTTCAATGGTCTCCAGCTGTCGCCGGATGGACGCTATCTGGCCTGCTTTCTAGGAATGAACTCCGGTTCCCTGAATGCTGACGGGATGGGTCTGCAGATCATTGATCTAAAGCATAAGACCTCATTTCAAGTGGGCTGTGCTCTGGGGTATCCGGAATGGGCGGCGTGGTCTCCGGACAGCCAAAAACTGGTGTCCATACTCGGATGCGGCCGCATGGCCAGCACCGGCAAACATCTGGAACTGGTGCAAATAGATGAAAACGGATTCAATATCCAGGACCTGGGTGAAACAGGCCAGGCAGACAGCCGTCCTATCTGGGACACAGATGGCAACGCATTCTATTTCACCCGCGGTCAGGAGAGTGAAGCCTGGCTGGAAGAGGGCCGGCATCAAGAAGTACAAGTTCCCGGGCAACAGATATTCTGCCGCCAGGATGACCGGGTTCGGAGCCTGAGCAAGCCTGGAGATGAGCAGGCAGATTACCCCTTGTCCTTATCTCCGGATGGTCAATACCTGGCTATACAGAGGTTGAACTACAGAGACCTGGGTTCCCTCTACCTGATGAACCTGAAAGACGGACAAATGGTCAAGCTCATGGACCATGTGCAGGTCGATGCCGGCTATTACGGCAACTATTATCCGAACCTGGTCAGCATTTACTGGATTGAAAAGGTATAATTGGCTTACGGACGCAGTGTCTTCAGGTATAATCTTAATCCCAGCGAAAACGGGGTATGTATTACAAAGTAGCACCCATAGGCAAACGGTACTTTAAAAGAGGAGGCTTATCGTGAAAAAGGAATGGTTGATGGTGATGGGGTCTATAATTGTACTCACTGCTCTAACCGCCGGATTTTTTGCTGCCCATCCGATTAAGCTTATTGTAAAGAAAATAATACCAACCATTTCATCAAACAATCCTACTGGAGTTTTGAACCAGTATTCAGCAGCTATACCGTCGTTTGCAAAACTTTCTGCTGAGTACGATATTCCATGGCAAGTGGGTTGGCAAACTACCGGTCAGGTTCTGGAGCGGACTCTGCCTCTGCTGGAGCAACTCCAAAAATTTGGGTCGCTTGTACCAGTTCGTATTCAACTGACAACATTTGACCAGCTAGCAGATGGGGGCAAATATCTGCCTGCTAAAACACCGGTATGGCATGTGGTCTTTAAAGCAGATGGTCGGATTTGGGTTCGGACGAGTGGCCCGGCAATTAGTGACCCTAAAGATGCATATAGTCATACCATAGTGCTAAATACCCTGGAGTTTGTCCTCCATGCGGATTCAGGAGAGCAAATCTTCCGAGAAATTTCGGGTGGGAACCTGGAAACAACACGGCAGCAATTAGAGGAGCTTAACGGTGTTCTAGCGATACCAAAGGAGCAGAGTGGAGACCTCTTTATCGTAAATGCGGCGGATGGTAGTACTGTTGACGTATTATTGCCACGGGGAATGATATCGGAAGTGATTGACCCAACATCAATAACAAAGAGGACACTAACGTTTTGGGAAACATTAAACCTTAAGCCGGGTACTCCTGTTAAAATCCACGGGTTAACAACTAAAACCGGCCAATTTCTGGCATATGCCCTGGAAGCGGCAAGTTGATTAAACTTGTTATATAATGCCGTTTAGGATCATAAATCTCAACTCATCGCTAACCGATACTATTATTTCTAATGGGCTGGCGGGTACTCCTGCCGCAAGTATTTTGTAAAGCTTTGCTTCACTGTTGCAGTATATGTATCCTTTGACGCTTACTTTACTTCCATTAAAGGGATAGATTCCTGGCTAATAATTATTTCTGCCTAAATAAGCTTAATATCCAATAATCGTTCTAGTCTATTACAAATTCGCAGGTCATAACCGCAGTAATTTCTTTTTGCAGTGAACTGGTATCATTGCTGCCATAGTCGGAAATATCATTAGAATATGGTGGGGTTATTTGTAAGACCCCCATCTTAGCTGATCTAAGCGGTCCTACTTTACTGCCGGCATTAAGTGCTATCTGTTCAGCCCGCTTCAAGGCATCTTTAGTAGCTAAAGATAGCATTTCTATTTTTAAATCAGCAAACTTGGTATAAAAATATTGGGGCGGACCAGACTGAAACTCAACCCCCTGATTAATTAAATCGGTAGCCTTGCGGGATAAATCCGTAATTTTATCAACATCAGGTGATTTAATCTCTATATTCTGGCTAAGCTGATAGCCTTCAATCTGATTGGAAAATTGCCCACTAGGTAATTGCTGATATTTAATATTTGTATTTATAGCTGAAAAAACCATATCCTTTTCTTCTATTCCTTCGCTTTGAAGATAAGCCTTGACCTTATTCTGACTGATCTTTAATTGGTTGTAAGCGTTGCTCAATTGGGGTGATTCGAAACTAAAAGAGCCATTCCAAACGGACAGATCCGACTTTATTTGTTGCTTAGCAGAACCTGTAACTGTAATGGTATTACCTGTTGTTTTCATTTTTACTAAACTGCTTCCCATCAACCAAGATGAAATTACCAAACCTAGTGCCAAAACTGCCGCCACTGACACCCACACCCAACTCCCCTTGATGCTATCAAACAATTTGTTGCCTCCTTTTCTATTTATGGTTTACAGACAATAAATGCGGCTATATTTCCATTATTATAGTTCCCCTCCTCCTGAATAATCTGGCATATGGCAAAAGGCCATAGATTACCATAATATGTATTCCGATGTACTCTATTTTATATACGCCATCTATATAATTTACTTACATTAAAATTATAATTATTGAAGGGCAAACCGATATCGGCACTACAAACGATGGAGCCGGAAATCCTGAATCAGATAATGCGGCAACCCAGTTAAAAGAATTATTTTTATGTTAGGGAACTTTTCATTGTCCTCGCTCATCTTTAGGTAAAGGGGGTGAGCGTTAATTGGAGGTAAAAATGGAGACCGAGTATAAGCAAGCCGTGGATATAGACGTTTCTCTGGCCCAAAATGGCGATGGGGAAGCTTTTGGAAGATTAATACATAAGAGTAAGCATTCCTTGTACAGGATTGCCAAAAGCATCTTGGACAATGAGCATGATGTGGAGGACACTATAAGCCAAACCATTTTACATGCTTATGCAAAGATCTGTTCACTAAGAAGAAACGGTAGATTTCATTTCTGGCTGGTGAAGATTCTGATTAATGAATGTTACGCCATATTGCGCAAAAGAAGCAGGGAAGTTTATAACGCTTCAATTACTGCTGCTCAGGATATTTATGAGGACAATTATAATGATCATGAACTCATCAACACCATCAATTCTCTAAAAACAGATCAGAGAATTGTTATTATCCTTTTCTATTATGAGGACATGAGTTTGCATGAGATTGCTAAGACCCTAGAGATTCCTGAAGGGACTGTAAAATCAAGGCTTTACCGAGCTAAAGATAATCTGCGCAGTATGCTGGATAATTCGATTTAAGATAAGGAGGGAATTATATGGATGATTTTGATATCCTGCTTAAGGAAAAGGCCCAAAAGGAGCCACTGAGTATTCCAGATTCCTTAGAATCTATAATAATGAAAACCTTAAATGATCTTCCTCAGAATAGGAAAAAACGCCCTCGGCCGGCTGTTGCCGTGGCGATTGTGGCCGCCTTATTAATACTGCCG
>JAQUBU010000255.1 GCA_028686565.1 Syntrophomonadaceae bacterium | reverse complement strand
CCGAAGGACCTACCTCTACGACTTCGCCAACAAATTCATGTCCGATGATTCTTCCCGGTGCTACTTCCGGCATGCCGCCATGCCAGATATGGATGTCGGTTCCGCATATGGTGGAAGTAGTTACTCTTACGATCGCATCATCGGGCTCAATAATTCTGGGTACAGGAACATCCTCAAGGCCTATTTTTTCGGGTCCACGATATACTAACGCTTTCATGGTATCTGCCATTTTTTATTACCTCCTAATTTTTGTGAATCATACTATTCTTATAGGTATTTAAGGTCACAGTTTGCACACCACCTCTTTCTTTTCGGTTCTGCTCGAAAACAAAAAAGGCCAATATTCTTAGTGTCCTTACACAAGAATACTGGTCTGTCTTGAAGCCGCCTTTACGGTTTCTTCGCGATCCACCATGATATGCGGTTTTAGTGTTCTTATTTATTCTGTCAGGATGCGGTCAAACACAGCAATATGCATCCAGAAGTCGTTTTCCGGTTCAATATCATAAGTCTGGTGAATAACCCGGGCCTGCAATTTCTCTTCAAAATATGGCAAGTTATCAATCGCATGCTGCCGTGCCACTTGCATACGGGCCGCCCTGACTATCTCTTTTCCCGCCGGGGTCTCCACAATATACAATTCCGGTTCGGTTAAAAACCTCTCTCCCCGGATGATAAGCATATCTTCCCAAAGAACGACCTTGGTGTAGTCAACCCCTTTGCCGAGTTTTTTCTTAAAATATTGTTCCATGTAAACCTTTAATTCATGTTGGAGCTGTTTCCGCTGCCGGTCATCAAGTTTCTTGCAGGCATCAATATTAACTACATTTGATGGTTTATTCTTATCTTCAGGTGCAGGTATCATAGTTTCACTCCTAATAAGTTTCTAATATTTAATCAAAATGCCTATGCCCAGAAAATAACAACCCTAAGATATTGACTTTAGATAAATGGCTATGCAGAGGCCTATTAACCAAAAAAACCAATATTCTGTGACCAGGTTTAACACCATCGCCAAAATATCGGTTATTCGCAGAGCCGCCCCCCATAGAGGTTTCTCCTCAATCCCCATCTTATGTACCTCATAATATGATAAACAATTTTCAGAAATATGGCAATACTAAAATATCCTATTTTATGTATGGTTGAAGAATTTCTCAAACATCCCCAAACTTTTAAGCATTGGAAGAAACTGTGGAGCGGTTTCAACACACCGCTGCAACGAGGCAGGGAATTAGAACCAGCCGCCTGTCTTGTTAACAGGCGACTGACCGCTTAAAGAAGCGCGGACATCTTTTCGCCTCGTTATATTGGAAAAATATTTATTGACAAATAATTATTTTCTATCTATAATTTCACCCAGATGTTATATTTATAAACAATCAAATGGTGGATTATGGAGAACCTCGTTTGAGAGGCTCCAAAGAACCAATATTTTTGTGAAGCACCCGGTTCGGGTTAACTTCAAGAAAATATTGGTTTTTTTATTGGAAATCAATATTAATAAATGCGATGATTCCTCTCCCTTAGGATTCATGTTCAAAGCCAGGATACACCCCTTCATGGGGTGTATCCTGGTTTCTGAAGAAAGAAGCAGGTACCGTTATCTTCTTGCCAAACTATAAATATTTGCTGGCTTCACGTACACTTAATGAATGCAGGTGGTGACTATTTAGAAAATTTCGGACCCATTCCTGATTGCTTTTCGAATATTCCCTTAGTATCCAGCCTATTGCCTTATTAATAAAGAACTCTTTGGTCTGGCTGTTTTTGCTGATAATCATGTCAAGTAATTGAGTGTCAGTTTTTTCTTTGAACTTTAACTGAAATAGTATAGCCGTTCGTATCAGCCATATATTATCAATTTCAGACCATTTTACTATATGTGTTGAAATAAGTTCGGGATATTGGGCGCACATCTTCCCGATTATCTTGGAGGCCAGGAGGTCAACCGTATCCCACCATGATTTGCTGATAATAAAAAATTCTATGTTTTCTATATCCCCCTTGCTTAATGATCCCGATAGAGCAATCAAGTAATCTATTGCTAAATACTGGAATTCCCGTTCCGGCAATTCCCACAGCGTATTAAGCAGTTTCCAATCAATAGTTTTTTCTTTCTTGACTTTATTAATAAATTCTCGCTGGAGGCGGCTTCTTTCAGGCTTTGGTATTCCCAGATAGAAAAACTTATTTTTCATGTAGGCAGCCATAGGCTCAGCTTTCTGCGAATCTCTATGTTCATAAAAAACTTTAATCATTTCCGGATATAGCATTTACTGTCCTCCTTACTGCTATCTAGCCTCAATTATACCCCACTGCATTACCATACAGACTTGAAAAGCAAGCAAATCTCCTAATCGAATATTTCCAATTTAATGTCGATATCTGGCAGGATTTTCATTATAATGTAAGATATATAGAAAGAAAAGATAAGCATAAAAATATCATATGTTTTAATCTGTTTGGAGGTGGAGTATGTGTCAGAACGTCAGGGTATGACACAACAAGAAACTACTAACAAGTCTAATCAAACTAGTCATTCTACACAAAATAGCAAACAAACGCAGTACGATCAGGAGCATAAAGATCAATCCGACTCAGGAGCACTGGAACGCATAATTGCAGATCCCTTTGCAGCATCTGCAAAGGATATGCTCACAATGCAAGGAGTTTTAGGCAACCGTATACTCGGTCATATTATTCAGGCCAAACTTACGGTGGGAACGGCCGGGAATTATTATGAGCAGGAAGCTGATCGAGTTGCTGAGCAGGTGATAAAACAAACAGCTGCTGCAACGCCAAGCAATTTGAACATCACATCAAAGAAACCTTCCATCACGCCCTTTGTTCATTCAACTCCTGCCGCAATGACATCTTCTGACGAAACTTCCCCCCAGGGTTTTGAAGTTGCCAATATATGGGAAAGCAGGCTTAAAACATCAAAGAACACGGGCAACCCATTACCTGATAATACTCGTCATTTAATGGAGTCCCAGATGGGGGCTGACTTCAGCCAGGTACGGGTTCATACCGGTTTTGCAGCCGCGCATCTTAATCAAGAAATAAACGCTGAAGCATTTACCTATGGTAATGATATATATATGGCCGATGGAAGGTACCAGCCCCAATCGCAAAGCGGTCAGCAACTGCTGGCCCATGAACTGACCCATGTGGTTCAGCAGAGTGCCCATTCAGATGGGCAACAATCCCCCACAGTTCAGCGAAACTGGCTCAGCAGATTGTTCAGCCGGAAAAAGAAAAATCATGAAAGCAAGCCGGCACCGCAGCCTTCATCCACAGCTACCGCCACTCCTCCTCCGACTATCAAATGGGCGGGTGCTCAATCCTCAGCGGTTTCCAGACCTGCTAGGCCGTCAATTGGAACAAGCCGGGTTCCCCAGAGGCCAGCCCCGGCCAGCGAAACCAGTATTGATCCCGCTCCCAGAACACCCCACGCGGACAGCCATTACCTCCCCGGCGGTTTTGACCAACTGGGTTCCAGTTCCGGTTCCGACTCCGGCACTTATACCACTCCGGTTGCTGAGGAACATGCTTCCGACTCTGGCTCTTATACTACTCCGGTTGCTGAAGAACATGCTTCCGATTCTGGCTCTTATACTACTCCGATTGCTGATGATCATGCTCCCGGTGTTTCGACTCCGGCTCCCCGCAATGCAAGACCGGACAGCCATTACCTCCCCGGCGGTTTTGACCAGCTGGGTTCCAGTTCCAGTTCCAGCTCCGGTTCCGGCGCTTATGTGACTCCGGAAGAAC
>JAQUBU010000025.1 GCA_028686565.1 Syntrophomonadaceae bacterium | reverse complement strand
ATAAGGGGATCTGCAATATTGCGCTCATCAAAACGGGTTATGGTTGCGTCAATTTCCACGAATTTTGCACTATCTTGAAATGGTGAAAGGGGATTCTTTTTAGCTTCTTCTAAAACCAGGCGGGCTGCTGCGGTTTTCCCAATACCAGGCGGGCCGTAGATAATAACATGCTGGGGATTAGGCCCGCATAAAGCAGAACGCAGAATATCTACTCCTTCGACTTGCCCGACAATATCATGCAATTTAGATGGCCGGGTAAGACTGGATAGAGGTTCGGAAAGCTTAATATTGCGCATCTGTTTTAATTTTCTGCTTTCTTTTTCTCCTTCTTTAACAATCACCGTCTTTTGACTATGTTGACTTTTTAGAAGATTCCAAAAATAGATACCGATAATTACAGCAAACAGTAATTGTATTAAATAAAGAATTCCGGCATATTGCACAAAAAATTCGTTCATGTGTTTTTCCCTTCTTTTTGTTTTTATAAGCGTCGGAAGAAACTGCAGAGCAGTTTCAACATACTGCTGCAACGAGGCAGTGCCTCGTTATAACCCGACACCAGTTTTGTTAATAGAAACCCGGATGTTTAAAGAAGCGGGAGACATTTTTTCGCCTAGTTATATCATTCCCTTTGCAGTTGCTTTGAATGACTAGAAAAAGAAAGTAAAAAAGGCAGCTTAAACTACCTTTTCCTTTATATAAAAGGGACATAACCGCATTACGGCAATGTCCCATAAAGAGTCATATTAATTTTTTGCTATATAACGCGCCCCCGCCCTTCATTAGCGGCCGGGTTCCTGTTAACAAAACAGGTAGTATGTTCTAATCCACCCTTGTAGCAGTGCGAAAGAAGCTGCCCTGCAGTATCTTCCGCTGCTTAAACATTTGGGTTGGTTGAGCAATAACAAACAAACTATAGTTTTACCCGTTGACCTTTCGTTTTACATCCATGGTAACCAATAGAGGCTTTTCTTTTCTTTCTACAACTTCCCGGGTAACTACTACTTTTGTAACATCCAAACGAGAAGGAATCTCATACATTACCTCTAACATTATATCCTCAATTATTGCTCTTAAGCCCCGAGCTCCGGTATTTCTGCGCAAAGCCTCATCAGCAATAGCCTGCAAGGCTTCTTCCATAAATTCCAGGTCTACTCCGTCAAGTTCAAAAAGTTTTTTATACTGTTTAACCAGAGCATTCTTGGGCTCCGTAAGTATACTGATTAAGGCACTGATATCAAGCGCTTCGAGGGTAACAATAATCGGTACTCTGCCTACAAATTCAGGAATCAGCCCATACCTTAACAGATCCGGAGGAAGAATCATATTCAGGATTTCCCCAATTTTCTTTTCTTCCTTAATCTTGATATCAGCCCCAAATCCCATTACCTTTTGACCTATGCGATTCTGAATAATCTTGTCTATTCCTTCAAAGGCTCCGCCACAAATAAACAATATATTACTGGTATCAATTTGAATGAACTCCTGATGCGGATGTTTCCTTCCTCCCTGGGGGGGCACACTGGCTACCGTGCCTTCAAGGATTTTCAACAGTGCTTGCTGCACACCCTCGCCGGAAACATCCCGTGTAATACTGGGATTGTCGGTCTTGCGCGCAATCTTGTCGATTTCATCGATGTAGATTATGCCTTTTTCTGCTTTTTCAATATCATAGTCAGCTGCTTGAATAAGTTTAAGCAGAATGTTTTCAACATCCTCACCAACATATCCAGCTTCAGTTAATGAAGTTGCATCCGCAATCGCAAACGGAACATTAAGAATCCTGGCCAGGGTTTGCGCCAATAAGGTTTTACCGCTGCCCGTAGGCCCCAACATCATAATGTTGCTTTTTTGCAATTCAACATCATCAAGCTTCATTCCGAGATTAATTCGTTTATAATGATTATAAACGGCAACTGCCAGAGATTTTTTTGCCCGGTCCTGCCCTATTACATAATCATCAAGTATCTCCCTTATGTCCTGGGGCTTGGGGATATCCCCCATATCCAGACCTAAATCATCAGCCAGTTCTTCTTCAATTATTTCATTACATAATTCTATACATTCGTCACAAATGTACACGCCAGGACCTGCAACCAATTTTTTGACCTGATCCTGAGTTTTACCACAAAAAGAACATTTTAACTGCCCTTTTTCTTCTCCGTATTTGTGCATAACTCCACCTCTCTTCAAGTAGGGTTATTTCTTGATCGGCTTTTTGGGGCTGCTTAATATATCATCTATGATACCATATTCCTTAGCTTCCAATGCAGACATAAAATAATCCCTTTCTGTATCCTTTTGGATTCTCTCCAATGGCTGCCCGGTTCGCTCTGCCAAAATACGATTAAGCACATCCTTCATGGCGATTATGCGGCGGGCATGAATTTCTATATCAGTTGCCTGTCCTTGAGTGCCTCCCGAGGGTTGATGAATCATTATTTCCGCATTAGGCAGAGCAAAGCGTTTGCCCTTTTCGCCGGCAGCCAGCAGGAATGCCCCCATACTTGCAGCTAAACCTACACAAATAGTTGATACATTAGGTCGAATAACCTGGAGGGTATCATAAATTGCCAATCCAGCACTTATCGAGCCTCCCGGGCTATTGATGTAGAGTGATATATCCTTGTCTGGATCTTCTGCCTCCAGAAAGAGCAACTGCGCTACAATCAGGTTCGATACAGTATCATCTATCGCTGTTCCTAAAAAGATTATTCGGTCTTTAAGTAAACGCGAATAAATATCATATGATCTCTCACCTCGGTTAGTTTGTTCTACAACCATTGGTACCAGGTATGACAAATTTATTCCCACCTTTCATTACAAATTGATCAACTTACTTATTACTATTCCTTTTATTCCCCTGATTCTACTTCAGAACTTTCATTTTTGGTTACTGTGATAATAGCACTGTCAATCAAGTAATCAACTGCTTTATCCAACTTAAGGCCCAAAATTATATTATCCATGGAATCGGCCAGATTTTCTTTAGCTTGTTCTATATCTGCATTCATGTTTTCTGCTATTTTTTCAATCTGCCTATCTACTTCTTCATCACTTATTTCAATTCCTTTTTCATTAACCAGCTTTTCCAGCATAAAATTGCTCTTTACAACTTTGGCGGCCTCAGGCCATATTTTTTTACTAAATTCCGCTTCATTGCTATTGGTAATTTGATAATACTGCTGCAGACTTAGACCTTGAAAAGCCATTCTCTGTTCAAACTCTTGCATCATTCTTTGCACTTGAGCATCAACCACTGTATCTGCAACTACTATTTCACATCTTTCCAAAGCTTTCTCCATTACTTGATTCTTGATAACTTCTTTACTTTTGTATTCAGCCATATCACTGAGTTCTTTTCTTATGTCATCACGTAACTCAGCAATAGTATCAAGCTGACTTACTTCCTGAGCAAAGGAATCATCTAAATCTCTTAACTGCCGTCCCTCTATCTTTTTAATTTTCACCTTAAAGACTGCAGCCTGGCCTGCTAAATCAGGAGCATGGTAAGTATCCGGGAAGCTAACCTTAACATCTGAATCCTCTCCTGTTTTCAGACCTACTAATTGCTCCTCAAATCCGGGGATAAATGTATTGGAACCCAACTCAAGAGCATAATCTTCTCCATGTCCGCCCTCAAACGCAACATCATCTACGAAACCTTCAAAGTCAATGGTGACTGTATCACCTAAATTTGCCGCTTCATCGGTTTTTTCGACTACCTCGGCATAACGAGCCCGCATATCTTCAAGTCTTTGCTCGACATCCTCCTCTTTAACTACAAATTCCGGAACCGAAACTTCAATTCCTTCAATATCACCAAGTATTACCTCCGGCTTAACCGCTACCCGGGCAATAAAGCGGAAAGGTTCACCTTCATTAATATCAGGAAAATCGAATTCAGGTTGTGCCAAAACCTCGATATTTAATTCTTCAACTGCCTTTTCAAATGCATCCGGGACAATAAACTCCAAAGCCTCCTGGAGCAACACTTCTTTGCCAAAATGACGTTCCAGGAGTTCTCTAGGTACTTTTCCTTTACGGAAACCGGGAATGCTCACCTGCTTAACAACTTTGCGATAGGCTTGTTGAAGCCCCTCTTCCACTTTATCGTTGCTTACCTCTATTTCAATATGGGCTTCACTGTTTTCTATCTTTTCTAATTTTACCTGCACTTATGCTCCTCCTAACTTATTCGTTTTGAAAATAAACTATTCTTAAATATTCCTGCAATTATGCTTCACCTTGGCTATTTCCTATCATATCCAGTATAACCCTCCTAAAGAATTTACCCTAATTCAAATAAAAATACAACACCCCGGCAAGTGCCGAGGTATAATTTTCTGGAGCGGAAGACGAGATTCGAACTCGCGACCCTCGCCTTGGCAAGGCGATGCTCTACCACTGAGCCACTTCCGCAATAATACTTTTATTTAGAATAAAAATTATACCGATTAAAGTCAAGCATTTGAATTTTGATTTTTATAAAATTAACTCCCAGCTATTTCAATTAATCCATTCCTTTCTTTCGTCCTTGAGCTTCACTGGTCATGGCTTCCTGTAAATTATCATTACACAACTATTTTTAGTGAGCCTGCTGATTTGCTCCAGTACGTTTGTCATTTATTTAATTCTTCACCTATGTGCTCTGTCCCTGCTAAATGGTATATAATTCTTTTGCCAATTTAAGCACCAGAAGAAACTGCGCAGTAGTTTCAACATACTGCTGCAACGAGGCAGTGCCTCGTTAGAACCCGCCACCTGTTTTGTTATTAAGAACCCGACCGTTTAAAGTAACGGTGGATATATCACTGCACAGCCCGCAGGATTCTGATGCCAGTTAAAACAAGCAATGATTTTGACAATCACTTCACCTGATACTATTATTTACTAAATCCAAGTAAATATAAACCTTATTTATTGGTCTTAATAACATCCTGCACAACTCGGGCTGTGAGGTAACCACTTTGCGGTACCATTTCCTGTAACTTTTTGAAGATTTCCAAGGCTTTATCATTCTCTCCCTTTGATTGATATAAACAGCCTAAGTAAAAAAGACTTTCATCGAAATAATTGGATTCCGGATAATCATTCAAGTATTTAATAAATTTATTTTCGGCACTTTCATAATCAGCTGACAGATAATGAATAAGGGCAAGATAATATAAAGCCTCCCGGTTGCGGTAAGAGTGGGTATTCATTTCTACAACCATCCCCAGGTTACTGCGAGCCTTTTTTGAATCACCATCCAGATATGCCCTATATCCTTCTATATAATAATAGCTTTCTTGGGAGCTATCAATATCAGAACCCCCTGCTGCACTTTCACCATCATTGCTTACACTATTTTCCAAAAAACTGGCCTTGTTGTACTGGGTAAACACCGGGACATCTGAAGATTTTTGCGCTATTTTTTGATTAAGCAAAGCAATTTCGGTTTGCATATCATTTATCATCACTTCCTTACTTTGTTTAGCAAGAATGTATAAACCTGACTGAAGTATCAATGCCAAACATAAGATCCCCGCTACACCCCATGCCAGCCATTTCCTGGACCTGATCCCTTTCCAGACGGATTCTGCTTTGCCTGCCTCTTCAGTAACCAATACAGGTGTAGGGTTGGGAATAACCAAATCCAAATAGTTCAATAATAGTTGGTTGGAACGGTCAAGTTCAATTCCTCTAAGCCACACTTTTCGAGCCGTATTTTTGTCTGAAGTGGCCAAGTATGACAAACCCAGTAATTGGTAAACGCCCACAAAAGTATCGTTTTCTTTTAATAACTGCCAAAGTAAATATTGCCCATCCTCGTAGTGCCTATTTTCAACCTGATTAACCGCTTCGTAATACTTTTTAAGCCAGAATTGGAATGAAGGGCTTCGAAAAGCCGATAAACGATCATTGGCTTCTGAATTAGAAGCATCTAATTCCAAGGCTCTTTCCCAGGCTGCTTCTGCTTTTTCAAAATCACCCCAAATATAATGACAGGCAGCTAAAAGATTAATAATTTCCACATTATCAGGTTCATGCTTTTTAGCTTCCCACAGACTTTCGTAAGCCATTGTTACATCGTGAAGTCTAATGTTTTCTATTGCCGAATCAATCATGGAGCATATTGATATATCATTAATATCCTTCATTGTTTCACTACCCCTCAAATATTCTTTATCAGATACTTCTATAAAAAGCCAAAATATCCTCCTAAATTTTGTATATTTTTTTATCTTTTTCCTTTATTTCATTAAAACTCAATATTTGAAAACCAGCAACTTATTGAGTTCAAATAAATATTATTAATATAAAGTATTTTGGAACAGGGTGAATTTCTTGGACACAAAGATTAGCTGTGCCCAAAAACTCGTTTGAAAAAAGGAGCTGGATTAAATGGTTTATGCCAGCAGATATTTGCGATTTGAGAGTAATGTGATGACGGGACCAGATGTATTGATGGTTCAGGGACAACTTATTAAACTGGGTTATGCCCTTAAGGCCGCAGATGGCATTTACGGTAATGAAACGTCAAATGCAGTAAAAGAATTACAAAAAAATCATCTTCTTAATCCGGATGGAATTGTAGACCCTTATACCTGGAATATTTTGCAGACAAATACCGCCACACTTTTAAATACCGAAATCACTAAGCCCCGCAATATGCCCAGTATTTCCATTGATGTAGTAAAAAGAAAATTAACTTTTTTTTCTCGAGCTAGTGTTCGCAAAGTTTATCCGGTAGCCGTAGGAAAAAAACAAACTCCCACTCCTCTTGGCAATTGGGTTATTGTTCAGAAAGCCATGAATCCCGGCGGGCCTTTTGGGGCACGCTGGATGAGATTGAGTGTTCCCTGGGGCGGATATGGTATTCACGGAACCAATAACCCCAGTTCCATTGGCAAAGCTGCCAGTCATGGCTGTATTCGTATGTATAATAAGGATGTCATCGAAATCTATAGTCAAACACCTCTAGGAACACCGGTAAGTATTATCGGGAAAACCAGTATCGGCAGATTGCTGAAGTTGGGTTCCACGGGTGCGGATGTCAAAGAATTGCAGACTAATCTTAAATCACTTGGCTTTTTCAAATTCAAAATCGATGGCATCTTTGCTCAGAAAACCCACCAGGCAGTAATAGAATTTCAAAAATCCAGGAACATCATGGCAGATGGTATAGTTGGTCCGCAAACCTTCAATGAACTGCAAAAAGCCCTGGATATAAAAAACAACGCAAAGCAACCTTAATTGTGGCACGAAGCAATACATCAGCAGTGCCCGCGGATGCTACCTTAATTGTAGGTAAAGTACTATATCAGTGGTGCCCCATGGGTACAACCTTGGAAGTAGCGAGTGTTATGAGCTGACATCATTGTGCGTGCAGGTTACTGACTTAATTGCGGACACAGAATTATGACAATTCAAAAATTCATTATCCCTACTGCAAATTGACATTTTCCCCTCACGAATGTTATTATAGAGAAGTTCGGGGCGTAGCGCAGCTTGGTAGCGCGTCTGGTTTGGGACCAGAAAGTCGCAGGTTCGAATCCTGTCGCCCCGACCATTTAATTTACCATCTATTGATAGAATGATTTCTGTCGGCAGGTGGTTTTTATTTTGCCTGAAAATACGGAAATAAAGCCATTTTTGCTTTCTACTGGAGCGGCATAGCCGCTTCGCTGTCACGCAGAGCATTAATGACTTGCTTGACCGTCTCTTCATCAAAATAGTCAACTAAAACAGCTAAGGAAGGCGGCCGGTGGGGGTAAAGAGGATATATCACCAAGTGATGACAGCCATAGCTCTAAGAATTGCATCCTTACTTCATGTATCGTTTCAGTTCTTCATAGAAGTTTTCGCGAGTACCCGCAAGGATAACAACAACTGTTTCATCATCTTCTTCAATAATGGTGTAAGCCAACTCGTAATTGGTTTTATTGTAGAAGATATCACAGCAATATACGCCGCTAAGATCACCGGTTTTAGGTTCACCAAAATAGGGCTCCTTTAGAATCTGATCGATAGCGGCTTGAAATTTATCTTTAAGTGGTTTCTCTTTAAGTTTTTTTAGATAGCGTGCGGCAGGAGGCAAAATGACTAATTTGGCCATCAATCTGCCTCCGAACCAAAGACATCTTCGTAGCTATCGCTTGATGCTTGGCCTTGAGCTGCAAAGCGGGCCTCATCAAGCAAGCGTTCCACAGCGGGACGAATTTGGCGGCGGGTTTCTTTAAACTTATCAAGTAGTTCTTGTCCGGAAAGATTTTGGGCTATTAAATCGGCCAGGATTTGTTCGTCAAATTCTCCGCCGCTCTCCCGAACGGGACGGATGACGATGGCATTGTTTTGGACGTAACATTCTACTTCCTTATCAATGCCAACGCTGTTATAAAACTCAATCGGTATGGTTATCTGGCGTTTCTGAGACACCGAAATACGTTTTTTAAACATTGGGTTTTCTCCTTTGTTTTTAACATAAGACATTTGTATTCCTCCTCTGGTAGTATAAGCTGATTCAATTGAAAACACACAAGGATTCTTTGAATAATATTAGCAAAGAAACAAAGAAACATCAAGGATAGGGGGCAAAATCTCTACAGTCCCGACTCTGGCTTCGCCCCGCAGCCAAGGTAATAGAGATTTCTGTCATTTTTAAAAAAAGCCTCGTCTAGCTTTTCTTGCAGGCGTGACATCGCAGTATAATACTTATCAGAATAACCCTTTGCTAATATTTCCTGCAATTTTCCTGTTTGTATCCAACCTTCCCTTGACCCTAAATATTCATTTTGAACACTTTATATTGACAAAGCATAGTCTATAAAGACATTAACTATCTATTAGAAGGGGAGATGGATTTATATGGATATTTTCGATGAACTATTGTGCCCTCCAGGTGTTCGATATCGTAATGGACGATCCAAACCTGCAGGTCAGCGGGGAGTGAGGGGCAGCACCAGGGTACGAAGTTTAAAGAGCCGTACCGGAGAACAAGCAACCATGCAGAATTTTTCGGAGTTAAATACACCGGCACTGCCTACCGCAAGCCTAGCCTCCTGGGGATATGTTTATCAAATAGGTACTCAAAGCGTAGCTGTCGGTTCCAATGTAACCTTTAGTAATAATGGCCCTTTAACCGCTATCAATCATACGCCAGGGAACGCTGCGATTGAAGTTGCTCTCGCAGGAACCTATAACATCAGCTTTGCTGTTTATACAACACAGAATAATCCCCAGGATTGGGCAGTGGTTATTAATGGTGTAGTTAGATCAAGATTTAATTCTGCCGGTCAGAGTATTAGCGGTGATACTTCGATGGTTCTTGATGCTTTGGATAGAGTAACCATCCGCAACGTCAACACTATACCGGATCCCGTTACACTCAGAGAAGGAGATTTTACTACGGCCTATGTATTGATTTACAAGGTTGACAGCTAAATGAGTGGGTTTGAAATGCATTAAATTCCTTAAAAGAAATGAAAATAAAGACTGGCATTTATTATTGAATGAATGCCAGTCTTTATTTTAAGTCCTATAAATACAAGTATTAATCCATTCCCCATATGGCTTAATTACTCAACTTTCTGACCATAAGAACAGGCTGAAAAGCCCAAAAAAGCAATAAAATAAACTGTTTAAAATTCATATTGACGAACATCGCGAGCTATCTTATATGTCATTGCTATGAAACTAGTGTGCTTGTCATTGCTGTGAAACTAGTACTTTGTAAAGTCTAAAAGTTTATTATATCCTCCGAGAAAAATTTTCGCAGGGGGAGGCGGAGGAGTGAGTAATACTGGACGTATTGCGATTGACGACAACGAAGCCCAGCGAAAATTTGGCCGGTGGGAATTAAAGTTTTAGATTTTACAGAGTACTAGTTACTTGTCATGCTATGAACTACCGTGCTTGTCATTGCGAGCGCAGCGCCAACCTGTCATTGCGAGCGCAGCGCGGCAATCTTCCCCGGTCATTGACTACGTAAATGAAAAATGCTCTAACGCTTTTCGTTTATCGTGGCGGGTTATTACCCGTGATAATTGCCGCGCTGCGCTCGCAATGACAGGTTGGCGCTGCGCTCGCAATGACAAGTACGCTAGTTTCATAGCAATGACAGGTACTCTAGTTTCATAACAATGACAAGCACACTAGTTATGTCGCATAATATGTCGACTGCGAAAGTTGAGTTAATTATTAATTCTCTTGTTTAAGAGGGATTCTTGTTTCTATGAAGAATAATGAAATATTGTGAATTTTCCAAATACTATCATGAGGGGATGAATAAATGCAGCGCTACACTGATTTTGAGTCTTTGTTGGCAGCACGCAAGGTTAATAAGAGCGATATTGTGCCACCAAATTGTGTAAAAACTATGGAATCAGAGTTCGTCGAATATTTAGTTGGTAAAAGCATAACCTATGACTATCCGGCTCTCGAAATATTTTCCAATCCACGAAAGGCCATGCAGGGGGGCTTTATTGCCGCCGCATTTGATAATACATTTGGTTCCCTGACCTTCTTGCTTACTGGAAAAATGGAAATGGCCACCATAGACTTAAGTGTTAGTTACCATAAACCTATCTTTGAAAATGACATTCTAAGAACTACTGCTATTCTGCAATCAAAAGGCAAAACAATTGTTAGTCTGCGGGGTGAAGCATTTGATAGAAATAATAACCTTATCGCTACCTCTACTACCAATATAATACTATTGGCTAAAAAATAGCGGGAACTGTGCGATAACCTTTACCTGCTTGTTTTCATGAGAGCAGTTGTCTGCTGCTTGTTGCCAACATATTTAATTTAAAAAATCTCAAAAAACTGGTTGCCAAAAGCACATCCCTTACGCAGAGAAGCGGATTATGCGCAGTGTCCATGAGGATGCGAAACAGTGTAAATAATGAGAAGCAGGAGTTATGCCCTCCCCTTACTTCTCACGTTTCACACTTCACCCTTTAATTCTGACGCTTGATAAAAGCCTTACGCCCTTCATATTCTATTTTATATCCCATATACTCTGCCATTGTTTTAACTGGCATCATCAATTCATCCGGCTTTCCAGTCTTGACAGTTTGTTCAAAACCTACCCTATGTCCATCAACTAACATATAATTGCTGCCGGACGTAATTTCAATCATATTAGCCCGCTTGGCTACGGGCAAATCAGTAGCAGTCCAGGCTTCAAAAACGGACCAGGATCCATAGTATTTAGAATCAAGCCATTCGTAGGGCAAAAGTGCATAACCGTTATCACCCCAGCCGCTGCCCCACGAATTACGTAAAATCAAAGCCCCTTCATCAGGCAAATCACCTGCTATCCCAACCGCATGCCCGCCCCGGGCTTCACCTGCAGGAACCGGCAAGCGATTATTGACATCCGGATTAAAATTATCGCAAACCAATAAGGCCAATAAAAAAGGTCCTTCGTCTTTTAGTGCTTTACGCATACTGCTGATAAGGTTATTTCTCTTAATATCGCCTGACGAGCATAGCCTGGCATAGGTCTTGATCTTGTATTTGTCTGCTGCTCCCCATGCTACCCCTGAAACCTCCGGGACCTGAGGCACCGGCAAATCACTTATGCTGGAATATGGCATAATTTCCTCCGGGCAGACTCCATCTTTCTGCAAGATTTTCATGGCAGTTCGCGGCATGGTACCTTCTTGATCTGGCGCACCATCATTCTGCTTGCATAAAGCATATAAAAACGCTGCCGAAAGTCCGTCCGCCGGGTAATCACCTTGCTTTATTTCCTGATAGGCTTTAACAGTCCAAATACTGGCACAGGCTACACAAGTCCCTCTCTGACCCTGGTCAAATACCGGCGGGAGGGTCGCCCGGTAATCAATGACACCAGGCTGCTCTTGGGCTTCCATACCAAAAAGATTTGTATACTGGTAATCGCGGGGATCAAATGATGATGGGATACAGTGCAGGGAGTGGTCTTGATGCTTCTGGGGCAAGTTCTCCATTAACCTGCGCAGCTGGTAGATTAATTCAAATGACATTCCTGTTTTCCTCCTTCTGAAATTAGTAAACAGCCAATTTGCACTAATTGCACGCAATTCACAACATTTCTCAGCTTATCTATTCTGGATCTATTTCAGGACTAAAAAATAACCGGAACTGTTACAGTGTATGCACACAAATTACATTTCTCCACAAACTCCTGGCGTTTTTTAGCATCGAAAGAACTGCAAAGCAGTCTCTTTTGCACTGCTGCAACGAGGCAGTGCCTCGTTATAACCTGCCGCCTGTTTTGTTAATAGGAATCCGACCGCTTTATGAAGCGGAGGACATCTTTTCGCCTCGTTATAACTAACGAAATTCTTGATAAGCCGATGTTCAATACATCTTATTTTTAATTACCCCGGTTCCATTGCCGGCAATTTTTGCTTTGCCAACTTCCAGTTCCCCGTAAAAACGATTTTACCGATTTTTAAAAACTTGGCCAGCAGTTCTATAATCCAACTCAGAGGAACTCAGCAACCTGTTTTAGCTATTCAAACATCAATGTAGCTGACCTTGTAATCAGCTGAGCGTTCCTTGGATTTTAAGAAGGAGGTGAAAAATATGGCCTTAATCGCAACCCCTATAAGCAGCAACCTGGTTCTGGTAATGGACAACGGTACTGGATCCAGCGGACAGCAGCTCAGTATCAAGCGCACTTTTAAGTCGGTAAAATCCGCCGCCAGTAATGATGACCTTTATGATGTGGCACAGGATATTATCGGGCTCCAGGGTAAATCCAATCTGGCTGTTCAGCGCCAGGATACTGTTGAATTGGAAAATGTCTAGTACCAAATGAGACAGATTATATAAGAAAGGAGGAATTAATGTGGCTATTCAAAGGACTCTGGAAATGGATTTTGCCACCGCTTTAAATAAAACACAGCGTATGCGGGTTTACGATGCCCGGGAAGATGTCACGGCTATTGAAATAAATACCGCCATGAATGATATTATCGCCAAAAACATTTTTTCTGACACTGGCGGAGAGCTTACCGGGATAATCGGGGCTCAGCTGGTAAGCAAGGAAACCACCAAGTTCAATCTTTAGCTAGCAGCAAAACGGGCAGTTTAAGACCTGCCCGTTTTTTTATCATGTTATATAAAGTTTTAAATAATCTTGCTGGTTAAAAGGAGAGGAGCAAAGCACATGAATGATATTTTTTCCATGGTTGCCGATTTGGGTTTTCCTATTGCAGTTGCCTTCTATCTGCTCATAAGGATTGAGGGTAAACTTGGCGAACTTACAATAGCTATTACTGAACTCCGCGAGGCAATAATCACTCTGCCGAACCATTTATCCCGGGAAGGGTCATTGGTTGCTATTTCCCATGAGCTTATTAATGGTTCATCCCATAATCAAACTTCACCGCTTAACTCTATGTAATATATGAATCGGAAGTATTAATCTGCTTAGGCTTCGGCTGCAGCAATTAATCTTATTCATTCTCCCACAATTCTGCAGCCAAAGCTTCCATTCGTTTTTTTCGTTTAATACTGCTTTCAATATCTATTATCCATTTTTTATTTTTCTGTATAAGAACATCACCTTCCCGGGCTGCATCAGGCAGTTCCTGCCGCCTTATCCTTTTCATGACCCTTTTCTCACTTTCCAAGACTGCATATTCTCCTTCGAAGCGATCAATAATAACCTGCATCGGCATTGCCTCCTTATGGGTTACAGGATTTGCAGGGAGTATATCCCTGCGCTATGGCTTGTTCCCGATTGCTAAAAAAAATCCGATTCTGCATCTCAGGCAGGGTCTTGCAGTCGGGACGGTGAAATTTGCGAGTTTTTTTGTTGCCAATCAAATCTTTTGATTCATCATTGACGGCAACACTTGTTTTATCATTCAGTGCTTGCGGCTTGGGCGATCCTGAAATATTATTCCCCCGTTCACTGCTTATATCAACCTTTCTGCCGTCGCAGCTTATTAAAATATTTCCATCCTGATCAGTCCGGCAGACTTCTATCCCCATTTTTTTTAGTGCCGCAAGTGTTTCTTGATGGGGGTGGCCGTACTCATTGTCAGCTCCGCACATTACGATGGCATATTGCGGAGCAACTGCGGCCAGGAAGGCCGGGCTGCTGCTGCTGGAACTGCCATGATGCCCAAGCTTTATTACATTGGCTTTTAAATCGCTGTAGGCCTGCAAAATCTGCTCTTCAGATTCTATCTCGGCGTCTCCCATTAAAAGAAAAGTGTTCTCGCCATAGCGCAGCTCGACTACTGCGCTATAATTGTTAAGTTTCTCATAATTTTCGTCCCCGGGAGCTAAAAATACGGCCTGCAGCCCGTTTAATGGTATTTTAACACCTTGGCTGGCCTTGCTTACCTTAAGCTCTTTGTTTTTTATGGTCAATAAAAGTTCTTCAAAAGTCCGGCTGTTGTGAGTCACTGCCGGCAAATACACCCTGGCTACCGGAAAAGTATTGATTACCTCACTTAGACCGCCGATATGGTCGGAATGAGGATGAGTTCCAATTACTGCGGCTAGTTTTTCAACTCCTTGAGCTTCCAAATAGCTTAACAGTTTGGGTGCAGCATCTTTTTCTCCAGCGTCGATTAAGAGATTCTCGCCTTGGGGAGACTGAATCAATATGGCATCACCCTGTCCTATGTCTATAAAATGAATCTTCAATAGTACAGGTGCTGACGGTGAACTTTGCTCCTGCCGCGAAAAGGCAGGAACTTTTTCCCGCCTTGCTTCTTCTTGCGATAAGTCAGCTCTTGAACTGCACCCGCCAACTAGTAAACTAAACAAACAGATCAGCAATACCATTAATCTAAAACGTGCTGTCAAAACCAATCCTCCTAAGCTCTACTTTTTCGCCCGTTTTTTGGCTTGCAGCAATCGGGACATCCGTTCTTCAGATGGTGCTGCAGATGAATCGCTCACTGGTTTTTCCTGCTGGGAATTTAATTTATCCTCTAATTCGCTCGCTGCAGCTTTGCGTTCTTCATCTTTGCTTTTGAATTCTGCTTGATTTGGCAAATTTGCTTGTGCATTATTATATGTCTCTTGCTTGATCTTATTATCTTGCTGCAAATCTTTAAGCATACTTTTCTTTTCCCGCAAACGATTTAAAGTAGCCGGAGCTTCTTCGGGCAGCGGCAGCTTTTTGAATTTATTATGAATAATCATAAGTCCCTTTTTTAAATCAGAGGGCAGGATGTTTAAACGACGAGCGGCAATATCCAGGGGCAGCACTAATACAGCTATTATCAGCAGCCAGGGCCATAAATCAAAAACCGCCTTAACGGGATACAGGTTGTCAGCAAAGGCTTCTTTAGGATCGCCCAGTATGCTGCCTCCTCCGGCTTTCGCCAATTGCTGCAGGTAGTTGTAATCAGTTCCCGCATAATTGTATTCCGGTGAGTAGGATATTGCCAGCCCCCCGCTGGCAGTTTTTAGTTCTCCATCTGTGCCCTGCTGGCTAACATTCAAAAAATAAACACCCGGATGGCGAGCTGTAAAGGCTCCTTCATAACGACCGGGAGCAACAGCCTCCAGCTTGATTTCCTGTCTGTCCAGTTCGGGATCTACAACCACTCCATCGCTTTGCCGTGAGACCGAAAATTCGCTGGATTCCAGAGCAATCAATCCCTGGGTTCCTTTAAGACTGCTATTTAGCTGCAAGCCATTATTCTCCGAGTGGCGCGGCAATGTCCATGAAAGCAAATTTCCCCAGAAACGATTATAATCAGCCCAGCTTACCCATGACCCTGCCCAGCGTCCCCCGGCATCACTGGTAAAGGCAATGGAACGTCCCAATCCATACTGCCAGTGGGCCAGAACCGGATCACCATGTGAGCTGGATAAGACTAACTGTGCTGTCTGTTTGGGAGTAGTCGCTACATAGCCATTCAGCACTGGCATTTGGAGTATCCCTGCCATGACCGGACTGTTGAAATTGAGCTTTGGATAAAAAGATTCCTCTACCAGATAGCTTTTAATAGCTTTCATGGTTTCCTTGGTAAAGATACGCGGTATATTATAGGCATCCTCGCTGAAATAATATCTTCCCTGTCCCCACTGGGCTAAATCTTGAAGCAAGAGCTGATC
>JAQUBU010000254.1 GCA_028686565.1 Syntrophomonadaceae bacterium | reverse complement strand
AGGTCATGACCAAGGATGCTTTTTTAAGAAACGGTCCTTATGCGAAAGAAGAGTACGAAGGACTATTGGTTAGCACTGACATAGAGGAAGGCTGCTACAATATCGGAGTGGAAATCGGCAAAAATCGTGTGCTTTTAGTCGATCAGGTTAAAGACAGTGAGGTTCACGAACGAGTGCATAGCTGGATGCCCCATATTCAGGAGATTCAGCGGGAATACAACAGTGACAGTAACCTTGGCAACTATACCCGGCAGTAAGGAGGAATGAGAATGGGAGATGTTCATGCTTATGAAACTCCAATTATGAGCACAGACGAGTTTAATATTGGTTTACTGGAAAAAGACAGAATTCCTGGTCTGCTGATCCGTTCCGATGAAAACGGGTTTTATAATATAGGTATTCAGATAAATGAAAAAGAAATAGTTAAGGTTGCCTCTGCTTCTGAAGAAGATGCAATGTATAGAATACAGTATTGGGCAGATAAAGTGGATGATGTAAAGAAACAATACCAGGGTAGGGAACCAAGTTTGGATCCTTTTGGTGGGGAATAGCCCCCCTTCTAATTTTTTTAGGGATAAATGCGCAGGCATTTTTTTACCTAAGAGATTGATTGTTTAATCTTTTATGAGACATAATACCTCTCTCAAGATTATAATAATGTAATGAGGAGGGAAAAAATGAGCTTTAAAAGATTTATTATGTTTCCATTCCAGGATAAGGATTGGGTAAAAAAAATATTGCTGGGCTGCGTAATTTCCATTGTTCCGGTTTTGAATCTTCTAACTTTGGGCTATTTTCTTAAATGCATTAAAATGGGCATGGAAGGACGCGCAAATCTACCCGAATGGGAAGAATGGGCAGAACACATTCGAGAAGGATTTATGGCTTTCATTATCGCTTTTATATATTTGCTGGTTCCCATATTATTAGCATTACCGCTTATATCGATCCCGGTAGTAGGCGTTTTACTTTTAGCTATTTTGGTTTTGCTGGTTGGTTTGCTGATTCCTTTAGCCCTGGCTGCATACTCAGAAAGAAAAAACCTTATGGATGCATTTCGCATTCAAGATATCATTATTAAGCTTAGCCGGATTATTAATCCCTATGCGGCAGCTTACCTATTCACAGTCTTTATTTTAACTTTGGGGTTAAGTATCGTGATTCTATTGCCGCATTTAGCTTTTCTTGGTGTTTTAGTAATGTTTTATTTTGGATTAGTTTTTTTCAATTTACTAGGTTCTATCTGGAATTAATTTATGCTTTGGCAAACATAGTTTCTTTAGCCTTTATTAGTGAAGATATAACTGCATTTACCGGGGTAGGAATACCGTATTTCTTTCCTAATTCTACTACCGCACCGTTTAAGGCATCTATTTCAGTTTTTCTTCCCCGCTGAATATCTTGCAGCATGGAAGCATGGTGGCCGGCGGTAGAAGGAATCATCTGCTGGTAAAAAGCATTCATATAACTATTAGCATCAGGCCATATACTTTGCTGACCAATAGCTCCTAAAACCGAAAAAATCTCTTCAATCATGCCGTTCATTAAGCAGCGGCTTGATTCCATTTCTGCTAATCTGCCGTAGTTAACTTCCAATATAGCTCCCAACGGGTTTAGGGCCGAATTATAAATGATTTTCCCCCAAACATATTTCATGACCTCATCAGAAGCCCTGGTAGGAATACCGGCTTGGGAAAAAAGCTCAGCAAGGCTATGCAAGAATTCCATACTTATTGATTTTGGGGGACTCCCCAGAATAACATCATCCGCAATTACTGTAACCTTTGAACTGCCTGCAGAGAGCGTTTCAGCACCAAATATTACTCTGGCCAGAATTATTTGTTCTTGAGGAATGGACCGGGCAGCAGCTTCAAAATTACCATAGCCGTTTTGAGCAAGCATTAAGAAAGTCTGACCAGACATAATTTTGTGCAATTGTATTGCAACCTCATTAGTCTCATATGCCTTAACACTTAAAATGATCAAGTCAAAATCGCGTTCTTGCATCTGCTCTACCTGGCTGTAAACCATGTCCAGGTGAGCTTCATGTTCACCCCATATTCCATTTATCCGAACACCTTGCCTGATTATGTCCGCGGCGACAGATTTGTGATCTATACCTATTACCTCATGCCCGGCCTTTTTTAGCAAACAAGAATAAACTGTTCCCAGAGCTCCCAGACCGAATACTAATATTTTCATTATGTTCATACCACCTTTGTAAAGATTTATCTCAAGAATAAATTATTGCTTAACTCAACTTGCGCAGTTGGCGTTGAAATTAATGTCAAGTGCGAAGCTTGTATTACTTTATAATATAGAACTATATTTTTACCCACTCCTTCTTTAGTAAGAATGTTAAAAGTACCCCGGTTAAAAATGCAACCGCAGGATTTACGGCTAATGTTGCAATCACTACTATTACAAAAGCAAACCTGGAATCTGAACTTTCTATATTTTTTACTCCGCGGATTAAATCTACGCCGCTATAGAATAACAGTCCTCCCAGTACAGGTTCCGGGATTACTTTAAGTAGTGCTACACCATTTGGCCCCAATAGGACAGCTGTTAATAAGAGAATAAATCCAATTATAACAAGGGTTAAACCAGTTCTTCCTCCAAAACGATAATGAGCAGCTAAACCGCCGCTGCCATGGCACATTGGAAATCCTCCCAGAGGAATGGCAATCAGGTTTCCTATACCGAGGGTAAGGCACAGGCTATTCTCGTTAACTCTTTCAGAGCGATCTGGATACAGATTTTTAGCCAGAACTGCCGTAACTAAAACTGAATTGGTTAAAGTTAAAGGCAATTGGGGCAGATAGGCCAAAGTGAAACCTTGCTGGAAATCAGCCCATTGCGGCATACTTAGTTGAGGCAAGTAAAAACCTAAAGTGATATTCGGAAAACTTAGTGCAGGATGCAGCATAAAAGCTAAGATCGTTCCTCCAACTACTGCAATCAGCGATGAGGGCAATTTCCGGTTGTTAAAAAGCAATAGTATGATTAATAAAATAGTCAGCCCAAGAGGCAAATCGGTTCTAATGAGTTTTATTCCTAATATAGCCAGACTAAACCCTAATCCGGCTTGAATTCCAAAAGTTATAGCCGCAGGGATGAAACGACTCAGTTTCCCAGCCCAACCTGTTAAAGCCAATATCAACAAAGTTAAAGCGGTCATAAATCCGGCGGCGGCAATTTCCCCTTTGCTTAGATTGTGAAGGATAACAGCTGCAGCAATAATTTTCATGGGCTGAACCGGCATGGGCATTTTATAGTACCAGGCGGTAAAGATATACATAAGACCAAAGCAAAAAAGAACACCGGTGGCATCAAGACCTCCAATAACAATGGCAGCAATTATATAGGGAAGAAATGTTCCCAAATCGCCTAGCGAACCTGATATTTCCCCACTAAGGTAATCCCAATCTTTATACATCATCAATAATATTGCTCCTCTTTCTTTGCCTGTTTATTGCTTAAATAATATTACTATTTTTACACTGAAAAGTGTAGTAAGCTTCATTTGCCGACTATTTCTTGACAGGATTCTATAAATCCTGCTTTGCTTAAAAGCGCTAATTTTTAAAATAAGTAATATTTCAGACAAAATATGTTGACAATTGTCGATAGCGATGATAATATAATTCTTGCGCGTCAGACGGAAGCCTGAACGCAAAGTTCTTGATAAAACCGAACAGAAAGACTAAAGCTCTAGAAGAATCGAGGCAGAAGAAGTCCGTAAGGACTAATGAAGCCAAGAGGAAGCTAAGACCCGGAATGAAAATTTCGGGGTGCGAGAACGAAAG
>JAQUBU010000253.1 GCA_028686565.1 Syntrophomonadaceae bacterium | reverse complement strand
AGTATTCCAGGAGGCAGGACGCAGGTTAGCCGCCAAGCAGATTTTAGCAGAACCATCAGATATATATCATTGTTCATGGAGTGAAATTATATCCATTCTGCAAGGAGACTGGGACGGACAGGGACTAAATATTCTAGTAGGTGAACGCAAGGAACGCCAACAGAAGCTGGATGCACTGGCGGCTCCCGACTTTATTATCGATGAAGTTGCCAAATATACAGAAATAGCCAACCCCGGCTCCGACCAGGTGCTTACTGGCCTGGGGGTAGCTGCGGGCAAGGCTTCCGGGGTGGCCAGGTTGATTCACCATCCCCACGAGGGCGAGAAATTACAGGCCGGGAATGTACTGGTGGCACCGACCACCGACCCCGGTTGGACCCCTTTGTTCCTGAGGGCTACAGCCATTATCGTGGAAACCGGAGGGGCCGGTTCGCACGGGTCTATAGTAGCACGGGAATACGGTATCCCTGCCGTGGTCAATTTACGCGGCGCGATGCGGGTTATTAAAGATGGTCAAAACGTGCTTGTCGACGGGGATGAAGGCAAAGTGTTTCTGCAGTAAAGCTTTTATAACTCTCTATATCGAAAAAGCCCATATAAGTCAGGTACTCTCAGGCCATTGCTCCCTATTATCTTTGATCCTGCCTGATCGCCACAATGTATTAGCTTTTTTAAAAGGTTATTAGTATTACAGGCTATTGCCCATGCAATTCCTATTGACTGGGGGAGGGTCTAAAGACTTGTGACAACTCTCTCTTGCCCCAGGGCTTGTAGACAGATATGATTAACAGCAAGGTCAATATTAAAAGCGATATAATTGTCCCCATAATAAGCATCTCCCGGTTATGGGTGTAAAGCACGTTTAATAAGGGATTGATCTGACCTGGAGAGCTAAGGGCAATTGTCTCATTAAACCATTCACGCATATAGGTGCTGCCATAGAGGATGGCGCCAAGATTACCTGCCACCTTTACAATAACCCAGTAATAGTTTAGAAGTCCCCAATTGGTACGCACCGAAATCCAGGTGCCGGTCAGCAGGCTTCCGAAGGCCCCGGGAATAATCATAAACCAGTCGCAATATTTGCTGAATAAATGGGCGGCATAGATCAATTCTATATTGTTTGTTTTGGTAGCGGTAATGACCAGAAGAAGTACTCCTAAAACCCCGCTGAAGTATATAATGGCAAAGGCAAAATGCAATAGCCGCCACCATTTTCTTCCTTTGCCGCTTAATTGCTTGGAAAACTGTCTGCCAATCAGCGCTAAAACGGCTATCAATAAAATTAATATAATTAGAATAATCATTTTGAACTCCTTTCACTTATATCGATATTTACTTTCAAGCTGACAATTCTATTCTGTAATCAGCAATACACCAACCTAAAGTTTAAGATATCGGAATAAGTTTAATAATTTTAAGCAACTGGATGATTGCATCAATTATATGTTCTTAAAACGATCAGTTTCAGTAAGGGCAAGATATAAAAACAGCCCAATTCCCGCTAAGAAAAATAGCATTGGGGAAGCTATCGCCGCATACATCTCGCCTTCGCCGAAATAAGTAATAAGCGATACAAACAGACTAAACAGCATCAGCCCGATTGATAAAGCATAAAATAAAGCACGGGTCCTGTTCATTGCATATTTTTTTCTACTTTCTCGGGTCAGCATACTATAGGTAATCAATGCCCCGCCTGCAACAATAAAAATTCCAGGGCCTATAGCATCTTGCAGAGAATAGTCCTGAAAGTAAATAATTGCCGATACAAATAATCCGAATAGGCTTAGTAAAACACCGGTGACTATCCCCGCAGTAGAAATCCGTGCTGCCATAGTAGAATAAACTGATTGCTTCGCAGTATCCTGCCCGATTCTGCGCATGTCGTCAACCAGGCCGCCGAGATCACCCATGGAAATCACTGCCTCTTTGAAAGCCTGTTCATCATCCATACCAAGCGATTGATAATCTATCGTTTTTTCTTTTATGTTTATACTAAGCTCTTCCTTCAGGTCAAAAAGTTGTTGACTTCCTCCAACCCCGGAGAAAAGGTTTTCAATATATACTGAGACTTTGTGATCCAGGCCATTCTCATTTGAGTACATCATTAACACCTCCTTCAATCAATTTATCTAAAATGCATTTGGCAAAAGTCCAGTTTTCTCTGCTTTGCTCGTATAGTTGTTTGCCGTTATCGGTAAGACGATAATACTTACGCCTGCCGCCCTGAGTTTCATCCCCCCAATATGAAAGGATATAACCGTCCTGCTCCAAACGTCGAAAAGCCGTATATAAGGTTGCTTCCTTTAATTCATATTGCCTTTTGCTCAGCTCGATAATCTTTTTGTATATCTCATATCCGTAGCTATCACCTTGCCGTAATACATTCAGGATTATTGTATCGGTATGACCCCGAATTAGATCTGTAGATATTTTGCCGGCCATATTATTTCGCCTCCCGTATTATAATTTATAACATATTACTATGTCTGTCAAGGTACTTGGCTGAAAAATGCTCAACAAAAACTTATGTTGATCAACTCAGGGAAACCAGTAAGAGGCTGACAAATTACCTGACATTGTGAAGTCTATCAATGGCTGTTTCCTCTTCGGGCAGGAAAAAAACTTGCCTGCCCTTGTTGCTTTCGAAAATGAAATCCTTCAGGCTCTTGCTATTATACATTTCAAAATTCCCTACAATGGCAATTTTCATATTATAGTTTGTATATTTTTGCAATATCTCTCCGGCAAGTCCGGTCTTTAAATCAAAAAAGCTTTCAGTGATCGACGTTTTACTGACAACCATTTTATTGCAGTCATACATATGGCTTATGGTGGCCATCAAATCCAAAGCATCATGTACATTGTTAATTAAAACATCTGAACTTTCAATAATGGCAACTTTTGATCTATCTTTTTCGCTGATTCTAATATTCATTAATTACTTTCCTTCCCCGGTCTATAGATAATCATAATAGTGACACAGCAATAACGTCCCCCTGTGTCCCCCGTTAATTTGGGAACCGAACATACAAATAGATTCAACTGAGTGATTTCATTCTTAACCATATCCGCATATTTCCTGGCAATGGCATCTATCTGTTCTTTATTGTTTTCAAAAGCCATTCTCTCATCTCCTTAATCCCATTAAGGCTTTCGGTAGTAAATTCCAGCGTGCACTTGTTATAAAAACTCTGTTTGTAATCTGGATACCTGGCCGCTATGTTGAAGCTGGTTACCAGATCTCAAAAAGCTGTTGACTTTCTCCAACCCCGGAGAAAAGGTTGTCAATATATACTGAGAATTCAAGACGTTTATACTATTCAAACTTTATCACCAAGTCAACAACTTCTGGAGTATTCCCTATCCGTATGGGCGGTCCCCAGGTACCGAACCCGGTAGAGACAATTACCTGCAGATCACCTTTGCGCAGATAGCCATAATCAATCTCATACATACTATTGGTGATAAAATTATTGGGAAACATTTGTCCCTGATGGGTATGGCCGGATAATTGCAGATCAACACCGTTGATTCTGGCTTCCTCAAGATCGACGGGACTGTGTTTTAATAGTATTATGGGCAGTTGTTTGTTGATTCCAGCCATAATGTCAGCCAGTGGCTGCTGTGAAGAACCGTTGCTGTGCCATCCGCCAAAGTCTGTACCTACCAGGTAAAAGCTGTTATCAATCAGCTCGTATTGATCACTGAGTACGGTTATACCGGCAGCTTCAAAATACGGAATTACTTCTTTCCCGTAGCCATCATGATTTCCCAAAGCCATATAGGTTCCCAGTCTTGGTTTGATGTGAGTTAGGG
>JAQUBU010000024.1 GCA_028686565.1 Syntrophomonadaceae bacterium | reverse complement strand
ACAAGGTATACAAAACCCTTATTATCCATCTTGGCCTCCTGCTTGTCTAATATCTCCCAGAACCCTGGCTCCTCCTTGATCCAGTAAACTCCTGGCAAGCTTTTGTCCCAGTAATTCTGCTTCTAAACATGAACCTTCATCTCTGCCTTGAATTATCTCGCTCCCATCCAGCGAAGCAATCAAACCCCGCATTGAAATTCTATCATCTTTTACTTCAGCCAGGGAAGCTATGGGCACCTGGCAGCCGCCTTCGAGTTCTCTTAAGAATGCGCGTTCTGCCTGGCTACTTAGATATGCCGATTTATCATTTATCTTTTGCAGCAAGGACAATACTTTGGTATCTTCCTGTCTTGCTTCTATAGCGATAATTCCCTGCCCTACTGCAGGAAGAATAGTTTCATAGGACAACACTTGAGTTATCACATTCTCCATACCCAGTCTTTTAACACCAGCATAAGCTAGAATTATTCCATTCAGATTTTCTTCGTGCATTTTTCTGATCCGGGTTTCAACATTACCGCGTATTTCTACAAAAACCAGATCGGGACGCAGCTTTTTCAGCTGTGCTATACGGCGCAGACTTGATGTGCCTATCCTTGCTTCAATAGGCAAATTTTCAAAGGTATAGTCTTGATGAGATATCAAGACATCAGCCGGGTTTTCCCTTTGCAGGACAGCTCCTACACATAGTCCTTTTTCCAGTTGAGTAGGCAGGTCTTTCATACTATGAACAGCCAAATCAATACGGCCTTCCAATAATTCCTTTTCAATTTCCTTAGTAAAAAGCCCCTTATCTCCGATTTTGGAAAGGGCTACATCAATTATCTTATCACCGGTAGTTTTAATAATCTGCAACTCAACTTTGAGATCAGGGTGGCTTTTTCTCAATTCTTTGGCAACATGTTCTGCTTGCCAGAGAGCCAGTTTACTACCTCTGGTTCCCAATCTCAAACTTTTCATATTTCTCATCCTCCTTATTGTCTATTTGCAGAGCAAAAAGCTTTTTCACTATCTCGGCATACAGATGCCCCTGATTGCTGGTTGCCATTTCTTTAAGGTTTATGATCGGAAAATGCAGCAGTTGATTGACAATGGATGTAGCCATTGAGCTTATCACCTTTTGTTCTTGTTCTGATACAATACCTAAACGGTTGCAAGCTCGCTTTATTTCATTCTGCTTGATAATTTCACCCTGATTCTTAAGTGCGGTTATAACCGGTACTACATAGAGGCTGGCCAGCCATTCATTAAACTTGGCAATTTCTTCAACAATTATCCGGTCTGCTTCCAGAACCGCTTTCTGTCTTTCCAGATAATTGGAATTCACCACATTTTGCAGTTTATCAATATCATAAATAAAAACTCCGGGGATGTTTTTCAGACCAGGATCAATATCCCGGGGAACCGCTATATCTATCATAATTATTTTCCTGCCATTTCTGGACTCCAGGACTTGCTGACAATTCTCTTCTCGAATAACATAATGGCTGGCAGCGGTACAACTAATAACAATATCGGCCTGACTTAATTCCTCAGTAAGTTGTTCAAATCTAACCGCCCGCCCATTGAAACTCTCCGCCATAATAACTGCTTTTTCATAGGAGCGGTTGGATACAATAACTGAATTAACACCATTCAACATCAGGTATTTGGTAGTTAACTCACTCATTTCACCGGCGCCAATGACCATTACGGTTTTGTCTTCCAGACTTCCCAGAATATTTTTGGCCAATTCTACCGCTGCATGACTTATGGAAAATTGATGTTTGTCAATATCCGTATCGGTTCTAACTCTCTTGCCTACATAAATAGCTTTTTGAAAAAGAGCATTAAGTACTCCATCGGATGAATCGGCTTCCATGGCTTTTTGATGGGCATCTTTTACCTGACCAATTATCTGGGCCTCACCCACGATCATTGAATCAAGTCCGGAAGCAACTCGAAACAGATGTAGTATAGCATCATAACAATTGGGCTGGTAAAGATATTTCTTGAGAATATCTGATTCCATATTGGCATAGCTGGCCAGAAAACCTTCCAGGGCAAGTGTTCCTTCTTGAATATTCCGGACTGCAGCATAAACTTCGGTACGGTTGCAGGTTGTTAAAATAACCGAAGACTCAATATCCCTGCTTTCTTTCAAATGTTGGTAAGCCCGATCCAGATCAGCTCCGCAAATAGAAAATCGCTCACGTATTTCTACTGGAGCTGTTCGGTGATTTAAGCCAGCCAGGAGGACATACATTGTTCAATCCGCTCCCTTGCTTTTTGTTTTTCTCCTGCTTTTAATAAAATCAAGATATCAGAATCAACTAAATCCTGAAATATTTTTTTGCGCAATTCAATATCCGGAACAATTTCTTTGATCCGAATCCGCATTTCTCCTAATATAGTGACAAATTCCCCATATTCGGGGGTAATAACTTGTTCCAGTTCCTCCCTTAATCTGCGCGCAAACAATGGACTTTTACCCTCGGTTGATATCGCCACTACCAGTGAATCGCGGCGTATTATTGAAGGAATAAAAAAATCACAGTTAGGGGGATCATCAACCGCATTAGCCAGAATACCCTTTTGCCTGCATAACTCTACTGCCGTTTGATTTACTGAGCCGTCATTGGTAGCCACAAAAACTATAAATACTTCTTTGAGATCAGTTTCTTCAAACTCCCGTGGCAGCCAGGTTATTATACCATCTTCTGCCCATTGCTCTATTTTCTTTTCCACTTGCGGACTAACTAATTTAATATTTACTCCATAATCCAGAAGATTCTCAACTTTACGCTCCGCAACTGGCCCCCCGCCAATAACCAGACATTTTTTGCCGCTCAAATCCAGATAAATAGGAAATAGATGTGCCATTATTCATTCCCCGTACATTCATAGTATTAAGAAAACTCGGCTTACGCCGAGCCGGGTTTTCTTTAATTTTAATCTTTATTTTCCTTTTTAGGTTCTAATTCTTCATAATCTTCTTCTCGGGCTTTTTTAAAGTTTTGCAGAGCCTGTCCAATAGATTGACCTACCTTGGGCAGTTTTCCTGGCCCTACTATTATTAGCACTATGGCCAGGATGAGTATTAACTCCCATGGCCCAAAATTTCCAATTAAACCAAACATATTGTCCCTCCTTTATTAAATATTCATTTTAAGCATTGAAAAAATCTGCGGAGCAGCTTCTTTCGCACCGCTGCAACGAGCCGGGTGATTAGGAACACGACGCCTGTTTGTTAAAAAGAAGCGAGAAAACATCTTTTCGCCTCGTTATATTAATGAATTAAGCAAATTCTTTAAACAAAGCTGATATCTAGTGCTATTATGACAAAAAGCTATTATTTTGTAAAGCAGAACAAAATCCCATCTGTTGAGGTTTAGCCTGATACCGGATTTAAAATGACAATATAAATGGAATAATTTTTCGTTCTACGGTTCATTCTTTTAAGTTACTTCTTCTTCACCTTCATGATCCCGGCCTTTGCCCGGTTTGACCATTTTTGATACTATAATGCTGATTTCATATAGTAAATAAACCGGTCCCGCCATCATCATCTGTGATATAGGATCGGGTCCGGGAGTAAGTGCAGCAGCAAGTATTACAATGATAAGCAATGCATACTTGCGATTTCTAGAAAGGGTTTCTGGACGGATAACACCGAATTTAGTCAGGAAATAAACCACTACCGGCAGTTCAAAAACCAGTCCAAAAGGTATGGTAAAAGCAGTTACAAAAGAAACGTATTGATCCACTTTAAACATGGTCTCCAGGTTCTCCCCGGCAATGTATATAAAGAAATTCAGCACCAGCGGCAGTATCCCAAAATAGGAAAACAAAACACCGCTGCTGAAAAGCAAAACACTAACCGGCAGCAAAACATAAACATATTTCCTCTCACTGGGATACAAGGCCGGCTTAAAAAATCTCCAGACAGCCCAGACAACAATTGGAAAAGCCAGTACGAAACCGGCATAGAAAGATAGAATCAATTTTACAAAAAAAGCCTCGGTAACACCGGTTACAATAAGTTGTTGATCCAGTATCCTTAAGGGCAGGGTTATAACTGCCAGTATTTTCTCATTATAGGAAAAACAAAGAACAGCTGCCGCTACTATTGCAACAATACTTATTATCAATGATTTGCGTAATTCTTCAAAATGTTCCACTATGGTCTTCTTCTCTTCCGGTGTCATATTGCTAAAATTCACATTTTTCCCTCTGTCTTCCTAAAAATCACGCGCAAGAATAAAATCAGCCATATTGTAAAGATTCTTTTTAACTGCAACATCAGGTAAATATTTTAATTGCTGCTGTGCCTTGCGGGCATAATGCCGGGTTATATAATAAGCATAATCTATTCCTTCAGAATCAACTATCATATTAATTATTCGGTCAGTCTGATCAGCACAGGATTCAGGTGATGACAATAATCTTGCCAGTTCCGCACCGTGGGGACTGTGATTCAGAGCATAAAGCGCAGGCAAAGTAATAACCCCTTGCCTTATATCACTGCCGGTTGGTTTACCTAAAACCTGTTCATCAGAAATTATATCCAATATATCATCTGTAACCTGAAAAGCCATTCCCAAATAATAACCGTAGTCTTTAACAGCCTTAACTGATTGTTGAGATGCGTTGACTACCATGGCACCTAACTGGCAGCTTACCGAAATAAGTAAGGCGGTTTTACGTTCGATGCGGCGCAGATAATTTTTCAATCCCAAAGTCACATTATAGCAACTCAACATCTGAATTACTTCACCTTCACATATTTTCATGCTGGTATCGGCCAAAACATCTACTATATCTCTTCGTTGGTATTTGGCGGCCATAGACAAAGCTCTGGCCAATATATAGTCACCCGCATATATGGATACACGATTTCCCCATGCACTCCTGACTGTTGCAGATCCTCTCCTGGTGTCCGAATTATCAATAACATCATCATGTACCAGACTGGCCATATGAATAAGTTCAAGAGCTACCGCAATCGGAATTACATCATTTAAATCCTTGGTAAACAAGCGGGCTGACAGCAAAGTAAAAGCAGGCCTTAATCTCTTGCCTCCAGCCTTAATAAGATGTAATGATGCTTCATTGAGTATTTCAATATTGCTGTCAATATTTTGGCTGAGCTGATCCTCAACAATTCTCATTTCTTCAGAAATAGGACTAAAAAACTTCAATTTTGACATAGTATTCCCCTTAGGTGGATATCGTATTTATTATATAGGTTGAACCAAGCAATTCCAACCATTATTTCATTTCTATTTGTAACGAAGGAAAATATCATGGGGAATGTGCATGGCATCAAGCACCTTTCCTACCACGAAATTAACCATATCATCAATACTTTGGGGCTGGTGATAAAAAGCGGGCATAGCCGGTATAATTTGCACCCCCATTTCGGAAAGGGTCAGCATATTCCTTAAATGTATTGAACTAAGCGGCGTTTCGCGCGGTACCATGATCAAAGACCTTTTTTCCTTCAGGATTACATCAGCAGCCCTTTCCAGCAAGCTTCGCGAGCTCCCGTTGGCCAATGAAGAAACAGTTGCCATGGTACAGGGTATAATTATCATCCCATCAGTAATATATGAACCACTGGCTATGGGACTGGCTATGGCATCATTGGCATAAAAGAAAAGCTTGCCTTCCGGCAAGTATTTGCGCAATGTAGCTTCCAGTGAATTTTCAAATATCCAGGGGAGTTCCTTTTCCATTACTATATGTGCCGCTTCGCTGCAAACCAAATGAACTTCAAAATCCCGGCTCAGCAATTCGGCTGCTAATTTAACACCATAAATAACGCCGCTGGCACCAGTTATTGCAACTATATATTTGGGCAATTCAATACCCCCTTTAAAAATTATTCTTAATCATTGAAAAATATCAAGCAAGGTCATAATAAACACAATCAGACCAACATAGCGATTTATTTTGAATGAAGCAAAATTAACCCGCCTGAGGTCTCCTGGCCTTACAATCCAGTGTTCATAAACAAGTATTAACATTACTATCATAACCCCTGAATAATACCAATATCCAAGGTTTAAAACAACTCCATTCAAACTTAAAAAAACCAGGGTAAAAAAATGGAATGTCGCGGAAAAAATCAGCGCTCCTTTCTCACCGAACCGGGCCGGTATGGAATACAGGTGATTAGCCCGGTCAAATTCTATATCCTGGCAGGCATACATGGTATCAAAACCACCAGTCCAAAAGGCAACTGCCAGACCCAATAAAAATGGTTCCCAGTCAAAACTTCCCGTAATTGCAATCCAACCCCCTACCGGTCCAATACCTATAGCAATACCCATAATCAAATGGCACCACCAGGTAAAACGCTTGGTATAAGAATACAGCCAGAGCACAATTACCGCGAGGGGAGCAAGCTTTAAGCAGAGAGGATTGAGCTGGGCAGCAGCATAGAAAAGCAGGGCAAAAAATACAAAAACCATCAGCCAAACTCGCTGCACTGAAAGTCTCCCTGCCGCCAAAACCCAGTTGGCGGTACGCGGATTGGCTTTGTCCAGTCTGCGGTCAATTAAACGATTAAGACAAAGTGCTGCTGTTCGGGCACAAAACATTGCTACTGTTATCCAGAACAATTGCCCTGTTGTCGGTAAACCCGGAATCGCCAGAAAGGCACCCAGATATGCAAAAGGCAATCCAAAAAGCGTATGCCCAAAGTCAATCATCTTCAAGAATTCTTTTAGTTTAGTCAATCTTGTATTCACTCCACTTTTGGTTAACTAGTTCAATAATCTCGCGCGTCATGGCTATATCCTTCGGCCATTCACGAGTATGTCCCTCATCAGGCCATTTCTTGGTAGCATCAAAACCCATCTTGGAGCCAAATAACGGTAATGGTGCCGAGTGGTCAAGAACGTCCAAGGGACCTTCCACTATCATGGTATCCCGGCGCGGGTCCACATTATTGAACACTTTCCACATGACTTCGGACACATTTTGAACATTAATATCTTCATCAACAATTACAATGAATTTGGCAAACATCATCTGCCCCATACCCCAGAGCGAACTCATAATCTTTCGGGCATGTCCGGGAAAGGATTTCTTAATGGAAAGCAGTACACAGTTGTGAAATACTCCTTCCATCGGTAAATGCATGTCCACTATTTCAGGTAATTGAAATTGCAGCAGCGGGAGAAAAATTCGTTCGGTAGCCAGTGCCATATAACAATCTTCCTGCGGAGGTTTGCCCACAATTGTAGCGGGATAAATGGCATTTTTCTTGCGGGTGATGCATTTTACATGGAATACCGGGTATTCGTCAGCTAAGGAATAATAACCGGTATGATCCCCAAATGGCCCCTCTATTCTTCTCTCAACCGGATCAACATACCCTTCGATAACTATCTCTGCATCAGCCGGGACTTCCATATTTATCGTTTTACATTTAACCAGATCAACCGGCTTTTTCCTGATAAAGCCTGCAAAGATCAATTCGTCAATATCTTTGGGTAAAGGTGCCGTACCCGCATAGGTTATAGCCGGGTCGCCACCCAAAGCAACAGCTACTTCAGTCACCTGCCCCAGTTTGCAATTTTTGCGATAGTTCTGAGCCCCATCGTGATGCATGTGCCAGTGCATTCCGGTAGTTTTTTCATCATATACTTGCAGACGATACATACCTACATTTCTCTTTCCGCTTTCCGGATCTTTGGTATATACCTGAGGCAGGGTTATAAACCGGCCCGCATCTTCAGGCCAGCACTTTAATATCGGTAAATCAAGCAGGGATGGCTGCATTTCAATAACTTCCTGACAAGCACCACTTTTTACCAGCCGGGGCATAAAAGACGATACTTGAGCCAATTTAGGTAATACTTTAACCTTATCAAGCAGTGATTTGGGCATATTATCAGCTATGTCAAGAAACGATATTATTTCCCCTGCCAGATCATCGAGTTGTTCTACCTGCAAGCTAATAGCCATTCTTTTCACACTGCCAAAAGCATTAATCAGTACCGGCAAGTTTGAGCCTTTTACATTTTCAAATAAAAGAGCCGGGCCGTAGGCTTTACTCACTCTATCAGTGATTTCAGTTATTTCCAGTTCGGAGTCAACCTCTGTACTAATTCTTTTCAACTCCCCGGCCTGTTCCAAGACCTGAATAAACTCCTGTAAATCTTTGTAGGCCATAGATCCCCCTCCAGTAAATATTTTATTATCTAATAACTCAACTTTCGTAGTTGACATATTATGCGACATAACTATTGTGCTTGTCATTGCTATGAAACTAGTGTGCTTGTCATTGCGAGCGCAGCGCTAACCTGTCATTGCGAGCGCAGCGCGGCAATCTACCCTCGTAATTGATTACGTAAATGAAAAACGATCTGCTCTTTTCGTTTATCGTGGCGGGTTATTACCCATGATAATTGCGAGCGCAGCGCCTTCCTGTCATTGCGAGAAGCGCAGCGACGCGGCAATCTTCCCCGTGATTGATTACGTAAATGAAAAATGCTCTGACGCTTTTCGTTTTTCGTGACGGGTTATTACCCGTGATAATTGCGAGCGGTAGAGAAGCAATCTAAAATGACTTGGCGATGGATGGATTGCTTCGCTGCACTCGCAATGACATATAAGATAGCTCGTAATGTTCGTCAATATGGAATTTTTAAACAGTTTATTTTTATTGCTTTTTTGGGCTTTTCAGCCTGTTCTTTTGGTCAGAAAGTTGAGTTAATAACTCTATCACATAAAAAACAGCCCAAACCGGAAATCGCTGCAAAATTACATAAAACCGGCAGGCTGTCTCAGAGACTCTACACTACTGCAGATTCATCTATATTACATAGCAAACCATGTAATTTGGTCATGACTTTTTCCAAAGTGCTATTGCTGGTATTGTTTTGCTGCTTTATCACTTTAAATATTTGCTCAGTTTCATGAATATAATTATGCACCTCTTTATGAAGAGAATCATAAGCCAAGAGTTCCATCGACATACCTAAGGCCAGACCCATTTGCCGGTACTTAACCTGGTTCCCTTTCTCAAACCCTGCCAAGTAGGCAGCGGTTTCAAAAGCACGCGCATACAGGGGACCTCTGGTTTTCTCAACTGTTTCAATATTAGTAATGCTATATTTGTGCTGCAGAACCATACCTTCACTTATTTCAGCCATCATATCGGCAAAAATTCCTACCAAACTATCAGCGTGAGCTTCAACCAGCAGTTTGAGCATACGGCCGGAAATATAATCGCCAATAAGAATACTGAACTGTAATTCGCGGTTATATTCCTGACCCTCTTTATCATCTTTTACCAATGCATGAATACTATTGGCCAAATACAGGGTTTTAAAGATATTGGCCATAGCTATGGAAATCTGCCTGTCCAAACCATTGAACTTATAAACACCCAGAACGACTAATGGTAGCATATTCCAGGTTGTATCATTCTCAAATCTTCTTATATAGCCGCTAATATCTTCCCACCATGGCAAGAGGCTATTTTTAAATACTACATCAAGCTCAAGAATCTCAGTGCGAAAATCCCTGGCAAAAATATATTTCATCCGCGCTTATCCTCCCAAGCAATACTTATATTTACTCATACCTAGTATATTATACAAAATTACCGACCATTTGGCTTCGACTTTTTTTAGCAGTGCGCAGGATTAGAACCCGCCCGCCAGTTTTGTTGATAGAAACCCCCGCCGCTTAAGAAGCTAAGGACATGTTTTAACCACGTATAACTCAAATTACATGATTCCAAATTAACCCGCCGCATGCTTTCTTCTGGTACAGTCAAGATTAATTGTTGTTATCCCTTTAAAAGAATCTGAATATTCAGGCATTTTTTCAACTGCAGCCTTAACCATATCTTTGTTTTTGTATCACAAATTTTTAAAAATATTTATTCTATAAAGCAGGATTTTTATCTTTTTAGGGGAAAGAACTATTAAGGATATTTTGTTTTAATTTTTCCATCATAAAACGTTTTTACACCAATTTTTTATAAAGCGATAAGGAGGTGAAGAATTCACTAGAGCTTTGCATTTTCGTGTGATTTTGCAAAGATGTTTTTTATTGGGATGTTTGGCGTAGAGATAGGGCAACTGAGCACTTAGCGTGCTTTTTATAATGCCTGATAAGCCAAATAACGGTGTCTAAAAAGAAAAAATAGTAATATTAAGGGGGAAACAAATAATGGCAGAGATTAATGAAGTAGTAGTAGTTGGTATGGCTAGAACTCCGATCGGGAGATTTATGGGCGGTCTGTCCAAGGTCCGCGCTAATGACCTGGCAATCACCGCCGGTGCGGAAGCTATTAAAAGAGCAGGGGTTGACCCGGGAATCATCGATGAAATCGTTGGAGCTACCTGTCTGCACCATGGCAATGGTTCTTTACCTCCCCGTATTATCGGCATGAAACTCGGCCTTCCGGTCAGAAGCGGTTCCTGTATGGTAAGCCAGAACTGTGCTTCCGGTATGCGCGCCATGGAAATTGCCTGCCACAACGTTATGCTGGGCAAAACCGACATCTCTTTGGTAACTGCGGTGGAAAGCATGTCAAATATTCCTTACCTGCTGCAACAGGCTCGTTCCGGATACAGAATGGGCGATGGCAAAATAATAGACTCCATGTTGGCTGATGGTCTGGTTTGCCAGCTGGCCGGCGGACATATGGGAATGACTGCTGAAAATATTGCCGAGCAATATGGCATTACCCGCGAAGAATGCGATGCACTGGCTGTTACCAGTCACGTGAATGCTTTAAAGGCTGTTGAGACTGGCATTTTCGACCGGGAAATCGTTCCAGTCGAAATCAAGAGCAAAAAGGGCAGCACTTTCATTTCCAAGGATGAACATCCTATCAAAGGCGCCAACGCCGAAACCATGGCAAAATTACCTGCCGCTTTCAAAAAAGGCGGAGTAGTAACGGCTGCCAATGCTTCCGGTATTAATGACTGCGGTGCTGCTGCTGTTATTATGTCCAAAAAGAAATGTGAAGAACTGGGACTCAAACCTCTGATGAAGATGGTTGCTATCTGCAGCGAAGGCGTAGATGCCAGAGTCATGGGCTTAGGACCTGCTGTAGCAATGCCCAAGGTTCTGAAACAAGCTGGCTGGAGTTATGACGATGTAGAATACTGGGAAGTTAATGAAGCCTTTGCCGCTCAAGTTCTCGGCGTAGTAAAGATGATCAAAGAAGAAGCAGGCATTGACTGGAATTGGGAAAAGACCAATCACAATGGTTCTGGAATTGGTCTGGGCCATCCGGTTGGAGCTACCGCTCTTCGTATAATCATCAGCATGTACTATGAAATGGAAAGACTCAACCTTACCAAGGGCGGCGCATCACTGTGCGTAGGTGGCGGTTCCGCCATGGCTTCACTGTGGACCAGAGATATATAAATTAGATATAATTAAGATTATCCAAAGGGCAACAGCAATGCTGTTGCCCTTTTTATATTGCAAAATGCGGGACAGGGGGAGGCGGGACAGGGGGACAGGAACCTTGTCCCATTTCCAGGTTTATTTTATGGGACAAGGTTCCCGCCCCCCTGTCCCGCCTCCCCCTGTCCCGGTCATTATCTCAACAAAAAATAACAGGCTATACTTGCGTTGATTTCAAGTAAAGCCTGTTATTGGTCGTTAAATACTTCCCTGCAAATTCTTCGGTCTACTAAAATAGTATCCCTCCTAAATATTTGCCACCAAGCGTTCTTCTGGCTGCTCCATCAAACCCCTTTTTATTTCCGATGCCTTAACATAATCAGCACCAAACATTTTCGCCAGATAATTGCAGGCATCCCAGGGATTAACCTTATCTCCACATGTAAATACATCTACAGCCGCATATCCTAACTCTGGCCAGGTATGAATCGCCAGGTGAGATTCTGAAATTACTACTACTCCACTTACCCCTTGAGGGCTAAATTTGTGAAATACAAATTCTCTAATTTCAGCGCCAGCCTCCAAAGCAGCGTTGATCATGATATCTTCAACTTGCTTAATATCATTCAACACTCCAAATCGACATCCGTAAATCTCGGCTAATACATGTCGCCCCAAAGACTGCAATAATGTAGCCTCCCTTCAATTTTTAATAAAATCCCAAACCTCCTTTAAAATTTAAATAAAAACTTCAAAAAGATACATGTAGAATTTTAGCACATTTTTGTTACATGTCAATATAACTTGTTACCTTAATAAAGCCTCAATTCTTTATGCTTTTGCTTACTTATTTATAACTAAAGGAGGAATTGATAGCCGGGTATAGAATTTCATATGCTAGCAAATAGGGGGTAATTAATATGAAAACAGTTTTTACTTGGACACTATCATTCCTGATCTTTTTCGCAATGTTTTTTACTGGCGCTAATCCCGCTCTAGCCGCAGATAAACCTGATAAAAACGCACTTATTCTAATTATGGATTATTGTGATGCCGCTGACCTGGACCGTGCTGATACTCCTAACCTGGACCGCCTGATTGCCAGGAGCGGTACCGCATTGATAAACATCCGCTCTAAAAGCAGACTGCCCGGCAGTTCCTATATGACATTGGGGGTGGGAAGCAGGGTAGGTATGTTTTCTAATTCTGAGTACTCCTTTAACAGCCAGGAAGTAGTTAAGGAGTTGCCCAATGTATTTAATGATGAAGATTCCCAACTCAAAGCCGGTTCTCTTTATAAACTCTTTACCGGCAAGTCCGCACCGGCTAATGGGGTTGTAAGTCTATACAGTGAACCGTTAAAAAAATATGGCAGTAAACATTATCCGGTATTTGAAATTGGCCAGTTGGGCAAGCTGGCTCGCGAATCCGGGATAAACATTGCAGTTCTGGGTAATTCAGATACGAACACCTTCATTGATAGAAATGCAGTACTCCTGGCCATGGATGAGAACGGACAGGTTCCTAAAGGCAATGTCAGCAGTGAACTTCTGGAAATTGATTCCCGGAGTTTAGGCGGAGTTCGCAGCAACCACAAAGTTTTACTGGGCAATATTCAATCCCTGCTGCAAAGTTCGGATATCCTGGTCCTGGATATGGGGGACACCAGCCGGGTGGAAAAAAGCCGGGAAAACTGTTCTGAAGAGCTGCTCTTAAAGCATCGCCAGAAGGCCATAGAACAAAATGACCTTTTAATCGGTAAAATTATAGCCCAAACAGATATGAAACAGACAATGTTAATAATCTTAACCCCCAATCCCAATAAGGACATGTTATTGCAAGGCAATTTTGCTTTGACTCCGGTAATTATGTACCATCCTGAAGAAGGCCAAGGGCTTTTGACTTCACCCACTACCCGGCGTACCGGCCTGGTAAACAGCTCTGATTTTTTACCTACGGTGATTAATTATTTTGATAAGACGAAATTCCCAGCGGGCAGCGGTATGAGCATAATTAAAACAAACCACAATCAGTTGGAACTTCTGGACCAGCAAGCCAATCTTTTCCTTAACCTTCGTAAAAGCAGGAATCCCGCACATTACTTATTCATGTTCTTAGCCTTTTTATCCATCTTGTGCAGTATTCTGCTCTACACCGGCAAATACAATATATTGCGAAATTACTATTATGTTGTTATTTATGCTGCCTTAAGTGTACCAATTATATTTCTGTTTCTTAACTTGACTAACTATAATTCGCTTTTCATTACTTTGCTTGTGCTTCTGGGCGCCTCCTTATTATCAGGCACTATACTTCATGCAGTTTTTAAGCAGCCGGACAAGGCTTTGATTTTTTTATGCGGTTTAACTGCTTTGCTGCTGACCATAGATTGTTTTCGCGGTTCGCCTCTGATGCTATTGTCGCTGCTAGGGTCAGACGCAATAGCCGGAGGCCGTTTTTATGGTTTGGGCAATGATTATATGGGGGTTTACCTGGCGGCCGCCCTGGTCTTCATTTGCCTCCTTCTGGCGCGCAGCAGTTTGCTTCCTGCCGCTAAAACGGCAGCAGGAGTTGTTCTTCTGCTTATAGTCAGTGTCGCTATTGGTTCTCCCAGCTATGGCGCGGATGTGGGCGGCTTAATTACTACCCTGGTAACACTGGGGATCTTTGTACTATTTAACCTTGAAAAGAAGCTGCATTTAAAACAATTATTTTTTATAGTAGCAATCTCAGCTTTGATGGTTACTCTGGTGGCTTTTATGGATAGCCTTTTCAGTTCCAATCCTTCGCATGCCGGCCGGAGCATTAATCTGCTGCTTAATGGCGAAGCTGCTGAATTTTTAGCCATATTACGCATCAAGATAGGCATTGTGGGCAGCACTATATATAACTCATCCTGGAGTATAATACTGTTAATCAGCATTATAGTCATACTGTTTTTCTGGTTTAAAGACCGGGAACGTATTCTAAGCATGGCTGCAGAACAACCAGCACTAAACCAGCTCAGCAAGCTGCTCATCATAACTGTGATAACCGTATTTGCGGTCAATGATACTGGCGTGATTGCCGCTGCTCTTGCTGCCCTGTACCTGATAAGCTGCATTGGGTTATTACGGACTGCTGCCGGGCAGCCGGGACGAAATAACCATTAGCATATTTGAGGAGGAACAACTTTGAAACACCTGACAACTTCATTATTATTGGCTGCCCTGCTTCTTCTTCATTTTACCGGTCTGGCACCGGCTGCTGCAGAGCCTGTTGCTTCATCACAACCGGTAGTAATATTTATGATTGACAAATTAAACATAGATGATCTGGACCCGAAAAGCACCCCCAATCTTTGGGCACTAAAGGATCGGGGTGGAATAGGTTTGCTCAACACCCTTACCGGTGGTGAAAGAACTAGCAAAAATGGGTGTGCAACCATTTCGGCTGGAAAACTTGCGGTCGGCAGCAGCAAAGCTGATCAGAACTTTATGGGCTCTGAACTAATTCAAGGAGAAAAAGCAGGAGACATATTTGCACGCAACACTGGCATCACTCCCGCTGCGGATAATGCCCTGGTAAGCAGTATAGCTGTTATTAATAAGAACAATCAGGCCCTAAACCTGGAAACTCCAGGTCAACTAGGTGATGAATTGCATGCTGCAGGCTTTAGCACGGCAGTGATAGGCAATTCTGATCGTCCCAATTATCCTTCCCGGCCAGGAAGCCTTATATTAATGGATAGCAAAGGTATAGTTGACCATGCCTTTATTGGTGAAGAAACTGTAAATCACAATCAGCGCATGGCTTTTCCCGCCCAAAGCAATTACACCCAAATACTTGAATCCTACCGGCAACTTAAAAGCAATGAACTTGTTTTAATTGAATTTGGGGACTTAAGCCGCTTGGAATCCATGTATAATTTTTTTGCCAAGAGCCACTATCAGAAGGAACGCAAACTCATTCTCCGTCAAATCGATAACTGTATTGCTAAAATAAACCACGAATTGCCTTCTGCAAGCTGTATCTATATTATTAGTCCCAGTCCTTCCCGCAACTCCTTTGAACCCAGTGCCCTGTTAACTCCATTGATTATTGTCAAACCTGGTTTTACAGGAACTCTAACCAGTTATTCCACCCGCCATGAAGGTGTAGTCTTAAGCATTAATCTAAAAAATTCAATATTGAACTCCCTTAACAACAGCAGACCGGAAAGCATCTTTTCCACCCCAAATAATGACAGCTATCAGGTTCTTAAGAATTTAAACCAGCGAGAAGTATTTAGTTATGTAAATCAGACCTGGTTATTAACCATCATTATCGGCCTAATCTTCTTGATTTTAATGCTGGGAATCCTGCAAATCACCCAAAGACGAGGCTGTCGCATCAGCAGTTTAATGCTGCTATTTGCTTTGTCCCTGCCTTTAAGTCTGCTGCTGATAGGTATTTTCGATGTCTTTGAACGCCAAACTTTTATCTTGTTTTTTCTGGCCATTAACTCAGGAGTAGCTGTTTTAAGTTTGCTGCTGGGCAAAATAGTCAGGATTAATCCGATCATACCGGTCCTGATAGCAACCATACTGGTAATAGCCTGCGATTTGCTCCTTAACAATACTCTGATCAGCAACTCGATGATGAGCTACCGGGTTATCAGCGGAGCCCGCTACTACGGGCTGGGGAACGAATATATGGGCGTGCTGATTGGGGCCAGCATAAGTCTGGCAACCCTCATCAGGCATAAAACCCAGAAGCTTAAGGGGCAGTTTTTTACTGCAATTCTTTTCATAGCAATTACTTTTTTAATCGCTTATCCTCGTTTCGGAATTGA
>JAQUBU010000023.1 GCA_028686565.1 Syntrophomonadaceae bacterium | reverse complement strand
AGTACCGGGAAAGCCAACCGCTTGTGCTATGGGAGTTTAAAAATATTGTGAATTGGAGAATATAACATGGCAAAATCAAAGATAGATGAAAATGCTTTAACTACTTACATTCTTAAGAATATTGAAGAGCATCCGAAAGAGATTGTTAGGCAAGCCAGCATACAATTCAATATATCGAGACAAACTGTATATAGATATATAAAGAAACAAGTTGAGTGTCAAAACCTCATTGTTAATGAGGAAGGAAAAAACAAGCTATATAAACTTAATGAAATTACTCAATTTTATACTTTTGATCTTCATCAAAACCACTTTGACGAAGAGGATATTTGGAGGAATAATGTTAAACCATCACTTCCAATACTATCACAAAATGTGAATGATATTTGCCATTATGGCATAGGGGAAATGGTTAACAATGTCATAGAACATTCGGGAGCTTCACAATTAGATGTAGTTGTTACATACAGTGCGTTAAGAATAAGGTTTAGAATACACGATGACGGGATAGGTATTTTTACAAAAATCCAGAGGGATTTTAACCTTTGTGATAAGAACCACGCTATTTTGGAACTTTCAAAAGGAAAATTAACCTCTGATCCGTCTAATCATTCCGGTGAAGGTATATTTTTCACATCACGTATGTTCGATGAGTTTGTCATTCTTTCAGAAGATACCGTTTTTCTTCATAATGATGATGACTGGTTGTTGCCAGATATGGGAAAAAATTCGCAAGGAACATCTGTGCATATGACTATTGAAAGGGGCTCTAAGCGGGAAATGAAAGATGTATTTAATCAGTTTACTCCAGGCATTGATTCAGAAGAGTATGGTTTTCAAAAAACAACTGTACCGGTAAAGCTTTTACAATATGAGGGCGAAGCCCTCGTTTCCAGATCGCAAGCTAAAAGACTGTTAGCAAGATTTGATCAGTTTAAAGAAATAGTTTTAGATTTCAAGGGCATCTTAATTATTGGCCAACCGTTTGCTGACGAAATATTTAGAGTATTCCAAACTAAAAATCCTCAAACGCATCTTTATCCGGTGAACACCAACGAAGATATCGAGAGAATGATCAAACTTGTGAAAACAAAAGAATAAAAAAACCTGCTTCTGGCAGGTCTAGAATTTAAAGATTTGGCGGAAGCGTGTGGGAATCGAACCCACCCACGACGGGATCGCCGCCGCGCATACTGGATTTGAAGTCCAGGCGGCCCACCAGGACCGATCCGCCTCCATATTTGTTCCCGACAGGGAACATCCGTGTGCCCTAAGGGTACCTCCTTATTGGTGCTCGAAGAGCACATCTGCGTGCCCGCAGGGTCCCTCCTTATTGGTTCCCGAAACTGCTTCGCAGTTTCTTCCAATGCTTAAATGGTGCTTACATAATACCTTCATGTGCTCGCGTTTATGAGTATATAACCGCAGCGGCTTTTTGTCAAATCGAGGCTTCTTTGCTTGTGATTATTCCTCACCACTCTGACTGACTATTACCGATTCTATCTCATAACCATGCTCTTTCAGCTCTTCTGTTATCGGCTGGTAGTTCATGTCCTCTATGCGCAGGATCATCTTGTAACGGTTTTTTTTCTCGTCAAAGTACATCACCGTATTAAGAATATTGATTCCTTTCTCTCCTATCAGCCCCGTTACTTCCGCTACACTGCCAGGACGATCTTTAACATAAAAGTCTATTCTGCTGTGCGCCGTCTTCACTCCCAGAATATCGATCAGGGCATCAAAAATATCAGTCTCAGTAATCAAGCCCAACAGTTGGCCATTATCTACTACCGGCAAGCCGCTGATTTTGTTGGTCCGCATCATTTTGGCGGCGGTTTCAATGTAATTTTCCGGCCCTATGGTGAGCAAGTTTTGTTGATGCGGCATTATATCCTTGATTTTGGTTCGGGCCAGAAGGTAGTTCAGTTCATGAATGCTCAAACTGGTAGCTGAAGATGGCGCTGCCTGGTTGAGATCACTTAAGGTAATGATCCCCGCCAACTTTTCTTTGTCCATAACAGGCAGACGACGAATGCCATTCTCTTTCATAATACGAAAAGCTTCGGTTAAACTGGTGTCCATTCCAGCAGTTTTAACATCTTTGGACATACGGTCTTTTACCTTCATTTTTACCCCCCTTTATAGCTCATTACCCTATATTAAACTACAAGCTCTAAGTATTCAAAAAGGTAAGCTGAGAGAATCATCCCATTCCCATCTCAAGGACTCTGGCCTAAAGTTTCACCCCTTAATTTTCGCCTCATAAACATTAATCAGCCTCCCAAATAGGCTCTTTTTACATCATCACTATTCATTAAGTCTGCTGCTTTCCCGGCCAGGACAATTTCCCCGGTTTCTATAACATACGCCCGATCTGCTACCGATAAAGCCATATGAGCATTCTGTTCCACCAGCAATATGGTGGTACCCCGGGAATTGATGTCTTTTATTATTTCAAATATCTCTTTAACCAGTAAAGGAGCCAAACCCATAGAGGGTTCATCCATAAGCAGCAATTCCGGTCGTGCCATCAACGCTCTGCCGATCGCCAGCATCTGCTGCTCGCCGCCGCTCAAAGTCCCGGCCATTTGTTTTCTTCTTTCTTTAAGCCGCGGAAAGCGGCCGAAGACATTTTCCATATCAGAGGCAATTTCCTTTTTGTCTTTGCGCAGGTAAGCCCCCATTTCCAGGTTCTCCAATACGCTCATGGCGGTGAAAACACGCCTTCCTTCCGGAACATGGGATATCCCCATACCTACAATTCTTTCCGGGGCTACACGGCTGATATCGATTCCTTTAAATAACACCGCTCCGTTCTTGGGCCGCAATAGGCCGGAAATACTTTTTAAAGTGGTAGTTTTTCCTGCCCCATTCGCTCCAATCAAAGTGACTATACTGCCTTCCTGCACCTCTAGGGACAATTTTTTCAGGGCCTGGATCGCACCATAATAAACATCGATTTCTTGTAGCAAAAGCACCTGTTAACCAAGCTCCTCTCCCTGATATGCTTAGATCCCGCCTTGGATCGCAATATATTTTATACCGCCTGCATCTCCCACTTGCCGCAACGGTCTCCCCAACGGGCCAGGAGTTCTCCGTTTTCGAAAAACTGTACAACTTCGCAGGCATTGGAACATCCCTTACATTCAAAACTGGTAGTTTTAAAACTGATTTCCTGAATATTGAATCCCTTAAATTTAGTTTGCCCTCTTTTAGCAGACCAAGCCTTGGCGAGCAGAGCTGCTCCAATAGCTCCCATAACATCGTAGTTCGGGGGAACGGTCACTTCCATTCCCAGTAATTTATTAAAGGCAGTTACCAATCCCTGATTGGCTGCTACTCCGCCCTGAAACAAGACGGGCGCAAGTATTTCCTTGCCTTTGCCTACGTTATTCATATAATTTCTGACCAATGCTTCACACAAGCCGGCAATTATGTCTTCACTATTATAGCCTAACTGTTGTTTATGTATCATATCTGATTCTGCAAAAACCGCGCATCGTCCTGCAATTCTAACCGGATTTTTGGCCTTCAGGGCATATTCCCCAAAATCCTCAATGGGAATACATAGCCGACTGGCCTGCTGATCCAGAAATGACCCGGTACCGGCTGCACAGACGGTATTCATGGCAAAATCAGTTACTACTCCATTGCGCATGATTATTATTTTGGAATCCTGTCCTCCGATTTCAATTATGGTTTTTACTCCCCTGGCTACGTTCGAACCTGCAACGGCATGGGCAGTAATTTCATTTTTTATTATATCGGCCCCGATAATCATACCAATCAAATAACGGGCACTTCCGGTTGCTCCGGCACCAACAATCTCTAATTCCTTGTCCATTTCCTGTCCTATGGAATAAAGCCCCTGCTGCACTGTAGCTATAGGTTTACCGCTGGTACGCAGGTATTTCCCAGTTAAAACGGTTCCATTGTCATCTAGCAGCACCAAATTAGTGCTTACTGAACCGACATCTACCCCCAGATAAGCTTTTTTCATACTACCAACCTCGTCGCTTTTTCATTGCTTTGACGCCGCATCTCCAGCAAATCAACAAATGCTTCAAGCCGGGTCTGCACTCCCGCCTTACCTGTTTGTTCATCTATAAACAGGGTTAATACGGGTATATTAAAATCCCGGCTTACACTGGGGATGATGCTCTTGGCTACTATTTCAGGAATGCAGGAAAATGGAGCCAGCTGCACCACCCCATCAAAACCATGCTGTGAATAAAGAATCGTTTCACCTATACTATTAACGCCGTGCCCGCCTATGCAGACCTCATCCAGGTATGGCCTGGCGATCTGATAAATGGCATCACCGCCATTAGTTATGGCGCTTTCCCGTGTATAACCGCTTAAATATATGGATCGGTGGGTTTGCACCCCCATTTCACCCAGCATTATCTGGAGATAGTGATTGGCGGCTGGCTCCAGAACCACATATATTTCACCGATGATCCCGATTTTCAAAGGGTTACGCAGCTTATCACAAAGCACTTCATCCAAGCGCCTTATTCCTGCATTTCTTGCTTCCATAATCTGGTCTATTTTCTCTGCCTTGTCCAGATCATCGAGCGCCCTGGTCAATGCTCGGGTAGTATCACCCTTCTTTATTTCATAGGGCCGTATTTCATGGGAGTATATTTCCACATCATCGATAGCTTTGATCTTTTCCCAGGTTATCTTCATTACTTGCGCAAAATGCTTCCAGGATACTCCTCCTGTTTTCCGTATCCATCTTAATTTTTTCCAGAAATCCTTAATATCACAAAGCGGCGGCTCAAAGGCTATTACTTTTAAATCCTGCCCCATCTCCTCCAGGAGATATTGATGCATGACCCAGTAATAACCAGCCCTGCAGGGGCCGCAGCCACCCGAGGTAAGGATAACTTCTGCTCCCTGCTCAGCTACTTCCAGATAAGTTCCCATGAGCATTTTAAAAGGGATACAGGCAAATTCAGGTGAGTAGCGCACCCCCAAATCCAAAGTTTTTTTGCTGGGCTCAGGCGGCACTATACATTCGTGCCCCAGATTCTCAACCAGCCATTTAAATGCTATATGAGAGTGGCCCATATGCGGAAAACTAATTTTCATCTCTGTCCCTCCGGTAACGAAGCATATCAAGAAAAGCTTCTATACGGGTTCTAACCCCGGCTTCCCCGGTATGTTCATCAACTGTAATAGATAAATACGGGGTACTGTTATGGCGGCGGCATTCTATTTCCAGCATCCTGTCCACCATCGAGTCGGGCCCGCAGGCAAAAGCTGTGACATGAATAATTCCGTCTATGTCTTTTTGTTTCATAAAGTGCAGTCCCCCATAAACAGCACGATTTGAGAAGTACCAGAACATGCTTTTGGGCAGGGAGCGCGCCTGACGATCCAAAGTTTTGTCACTTAACATATCTTGCGTAAAGACCTTCACTCCTTCTTTTTCCAATATTTTCAAGAGTCCGGCATTTATGTACGCATCATATAGTGCATAAGGATACCCTACTACCGCTATTTTTAAGTCATGCTCGGTTTCCTGGGGAATCTGCTTGCAATTCTGTTCCAGCATCTCCAGTGCTACATGCGGAAGTATTTCCCGGGAAAGTAATTTACAATAGTTTTTTTGGGCTTTAACTGCTATGGGAAAAGCTCTTTTTATTTCATCGACTCCATTGCCAAGCTGCTTTCCAACTTGGGAGAAAACCTGGAAAAGCTCATCTTTGCCTTTCTTAAGGTCAACGCGAACATCCAGCAGCTTAGGCAGTTTATCTATAGCTTGGCGAATCATATCCGGCAAGCCCAGAAACTTGGGGCAAAATGTTTCGGTATTAAAATCACCGTGCTTGCGGACACTGACCAGGCGGGGACAAAAAATCCAATCCACCTTGCCCACCAGATCCAAAACATGTCCATGATAAATCTTTATTGGTATGCAGGCATCGTTAACTGCTTCTTTAACTCCATCATCTAAAATAGCCCTGCAAGTTGGAGAAGATAAGACGACTTCATGTCCCAGTTCTTCAAAAAAGGCTTTCCAGAATGGATAGTAAACAAAGTATGCGAGTGTTCGTGGAATACCAATTTTAGACACGCAAACAAATCCCCCTCAGTTCCCCAATTTTAATACCCAAAGGCCCTGCCCGGCGAGCACAACAATCTATCCCCAAGGCCACTCAATGGACCAATGGGCAACATCCATGAAAACGAACCCTATTCTAAGACCCTTGTCATCTTAGAATGCATCAGCTTTGCCATAATTTAAATGTATTTACTTACCCCATTTTAACCCGCATATCCCCTACTCTGCGCGTAAAGCGAATTCGGTCATAATGCTCCAACAGCGGCAGGGCGTACTTACGTGAGGTTTTAAGAATATCCCGGGCTGTGGCCAGACTTAATTCCTTTTCCTGAGCAAAATATGCTCCCAGTATCTCTTGTCCGGCTTCAATAGCCTGGGATGAGAAATAACTATCCTGAGCTACCTTAACCAATTTTCCGGCACTGATTAAGTATGACAGGATTTCCATAAAATCCGCTTCATCTATCTTGAGTTTCGCCTTTATCTCTTCCATTGATGGAGGTGTGAATAAATCCTTATTCACCATCGCCATCAGCTCGTCCATTATTTGGCTTTCCCTGGCTCCGGGACTAGGCTGGTGGGATGCCAGCCGCAGATAATTATTACGGTTGACCAGAGTACCAGCTTCTTCCCAGTACTTTATAATTGAATTAAACATTCGCGAATTTACCCGGCTGAAAAATCTGCTGCGCATATCCTCGCGGGAATAGCCCTGGCGCAGCGGAAACTGCTGATGATAGGCTTCCAGCGTAGCTACTATCTTGTCATTTATCAGCTTAAGGCCATAGACACTCATGTATTCACCATTTTTTATAGCTACAGCTTTTTCGTCCTCCAGCAGCTGCTGCAGTTCTTCTTTAATATCTTCTTCCAAATGTCCGGTCCTCTTGGCTAAGTCGGCAGAAGTGTAAATCTCCTCTGAATTGCTTTCCAATTCATGCAGAACCACATCATAAAGACTGCCTTCTTCTTTCATGACCAGTTCATCCAGTACTTCTTCTTTAAATCTCTTCTGTTTTGGGGCCTGGGCATCAATAATGCTTCCTCCCCCTATGGTAGTTACAGGTGAATAGTATCGTATTACAAAAGGATCACCTTTATGTGCCACTACAGGTTTTTCCATCACCAGTTGTGCATAACTTTCCTCCCCGGGCAGCAATTCGTCCCGGTCCAGCAAAACAACCCTTCCCAATGCTTCGTCAGTCCCCAGATGAAATCTGACCCGGTTCCAGTTCTTCAGGCTGCGGCTGCTCGAACTGAGCAGCCGCAATCGGGTATCAACCCGATAGCTGGGAGTCAAATAGCCGGGAGATGAGAGCAAATATCCTCTTTTAATATCTGCAACTTCTATGCCCTGCAGGTTAACGGCCACCCGCTGTCCGGCATAAGCAACAGGTACTTTTTCATTATGAACCTGCAATGTTCTGACTTTAACGGATTTTTGCGCAGGCATCAATTCCAGCACATCGCCCACATTAAGCTGCCCTGACCATAGGGTGCCAGTTACCACCGTACCAAAACCGGCTATCGTAAATACCCGGTCAATCGGCAGACGCGCCTGCCCAAAGGCAGGTTTTTCTTTTACTTCGGCAGCCAGCCTGGCAATGGTCTCCAGGAGTTCTTTTATCCCTTCCCCGGTATGAGCTGATACCGGGATTAGAGGAACTCCTTTTAATATGCTTTTATTTATATATTCACTTATTTCGTCTTCTACCAGCATCAGCCATTCTTCATCAACCATATCTTTTTTAGTAATGGCCACCACACCCTGAGTGACCCCCAGGAGCTCAATTATATCCATATGTTCTCGGGTCTGAGGCATTACTCCTTCATCAGCTGCAATAGTAAATATAACCATATCGATGCCAAAGGCCCCTGCCAGCATATGGCGGATAAATCTTTCATGCCCCGGCACATCAATAATCGCTGCTTTTTGCCCGCCGGGAAGTTCCAACGGTGCAAAGCCCAATTCGATTGAGATTCCCCGCTGCTTTTCTTCCTTCAGGCGATCGGTATCAAATCCGGTAAGAGCTTTTACCAGGGTGGTTTTTCCATGATCGATGTGCCCTGCAGTCCCTATAATAACCCGTTTCACTCTATACTTCCTCCCGGCCTAGCGCCCTGGCTATCATCTCAACTATTCTTTCTTCGTCACCGGGCAATAAGGTCCTAACGCTGAGAAGCATTTTGTCGTCTTGTTTTCTGGTCAGCAAGGCAGGATTCATTACTCTAAGTCGTCTGGCCATATCATTAAGCGGTATTTCGTTGAATTCTATCTCAATCCCCCAGCCAGTTATCTTATGAGTAGGATAGGCGCCGCCGCCCACCATGTCTTCCACTTCTACTGCCAAAAGCTTTTTAATTTTCCCTAAGCCTTTGGTTTTCGCTTGCAGCATGTCTGCCAAATGCTCAGCCCGCGCATGAAGTTTCTCTTCACTGCTGTCCAGCATTTGAATTACCGGAATGTTTTCCCGGGGATGTCCGCTCAAATATTCTATCAAAGTGCCTTCCAGCGCAGCAATAGTAAGTTTGTCTACTCTTAAGGCACGGGTAAGCTGATTCTTTTTCATTGCATCTATATATGTTTTTTTACCGAGAATTATTCCTGCCTGGGGCCCTCCCAGTAGTTTATCCCCGCTAAAAGTTATTATATCGGCTCCTGCTTCTACACACTCACCAACACTTGGCTCTTCACTCAACCCCCAGGCTGCATTCTGGTAAAGAATACCGCTGCCCAGATCATGCATAACCGGAACCCCTTTTTCCCTGCCCAGTTTCACTAATGCCGCCACGGGAACCTCTTCTGTGAATCCCATAATTTTATAGTTGGAGGTATGAGCAGTAAACAACAATGCCGTTTCTTCAGTAACAGCTCCGGCGTAATCAGATATATAAGTTCGATTGGTGGTACCTACTTCAACCAGCCGGGCTCCGCTTAGTTTCATTACTTCGGGAATCCTGAATGCTCCGCCGATTTCTACCAGCTGACCTCGTGATACGATTACTTCCCGTCCTTTGGCCATCGTATTTAATCCCAGCAAAACGGCTGCTGCATTATTATTAACTACCAGTGCCGCCTCTGCTCCCGTAAGTCGGGTTAAAAGCTCTTCGATATGCCAGTAGCGGGACCCGCGCAAACCCTGTTGCAAATCCATTTCCAGGTTATTATAGTTTACCGCCATTTCATTCAGATAATTAATAGCCCTTTTGCTCAGTGGAGCCCGCCCCAGGTTGGTATGCAATACTACCCCGGTAGCATTAATAACTTTTTGTAAAGTTCCCTGAGTCAGCCGGCAGATGTTTTTCTCTGCTTTATTCAAGACTATCTCCAGCAATTGTGCCTTTTCCCATTCTTTTTTACTGCCGGCCAAATCGCGGCGGACTTCCTCGGTTGCCATACGCAGCATGTCCACTACAAATTCGCGCTGGTATTTGCTGAGTAATACCTGCGTCTTCTCCTGTATAAGCATTTCATCTATAGCAGGTATGTTTCGGAAGTTTTTCATATATAGGATCAAACCTCCCTAGCCTTTTTTACTAATTGAATAATATTATAATACAAGTGTCTACCGATGTCTTGACCAGACTTCCAGAATAGTGCTGCCATGATTATTATGCCCAATACGCCAAAAAGCGGATATACTTTGCCAACCAGGGCAGAAAAACTCTGCATGGAAACCGGTAAAGCGAGGGTCATGCACAGTATCAGACAGGGGCCGTAGCTGATACCGGTAAAACTCGCAAACCGTTGGGCGAATCCGTAAGCATTGGCAATAGCAGTGGTTAAAATACCTATCCACAAAACAATGGTATAGACATGTTTGGCCGTCAGGGACAGCTGCCCTGCGACAAATAACATCGGAACTTCATAATGCAAAACTACCGGCAAAAACTTCCGTAACGTCAAAAATGTCAAGATCACCAGACTTCCCAGTACTATCCCGCCCCATGCCGCACCTGCAATCCCAGTCCGGACATTGCTTAAGGTCTGATATTCACTTAGCACTACCATCGCCAGGGAAAAATTGTAAGCAACATAAAGCAAGCTTGAAACCGCCCAATAGCGCTCGTTGCTTGGGCATAGCTGCAGTGCATAGCTAGGCAGTTGTATATCATCCAGGACAAAAGCTACATAAATAGTAATGCCCAGCAATAAGAGAAGTTTAAGCGGCACTAATATATTATAAGCAAGAATAAGCCCTTTTTTTCCTGTCAACAACATTATTACCACCGTTATATAGGCCAACATTATCCCCAGGCTTTTAGGCAGATATAAATGTTCATAAAACACTGCGCCACTTGCCGAAAGCATCGTACTTATCCCTAAAAATAAAAATATTGCCAGGATAAAATCAACATACTGTCCGCTTTTTTTGCCGAGCAGATAAGCAAGTATGCCTTGATAATTGGCGACCTGACATCGGTGAGCCGTATATAATAATAATGCCCCGCAAATTGCAAAAAGGAATGTTGCCAGTATGCTGCCTTTGAGCCCGTAATTCCCATATGAAACAAAAAACTGAACTATTTCCTGGCCCGATGCAAAGCCTGCTCCAATAACTGCTCCCAGATAACCCATTATTAACATTAATCGTATTTTAATTAGCCTTTCCCCCTTGCCTTCCTTTCTTATTAAATATTCGGGGAAATGCAAAATCCTGCATAAAAATTTTCCCAATGGTAAAAATAATAAATAATGTTCAAAACCTTTATAACTTCTAAGGGGAATGACCATCCTTTAAAAATTTCGCGGTGCTTGCCCCGGGCCAGACCCTTGTTAGTATTGCCATTGGTAATTTCGATAACTATTTGGATTTAGGAGGAAAGTAATTGGGCGCTTTTTCGGAATTAATCAAGAGGAATAAATATTCTTATCATTATGATGACCCCCATTGTTTCAGCAAAATAGAAAAAATCACAAATTCTTTAATGCTTGATCTCAACCGGGATCTATCACGTGAGATCGTTTATTTGTGCATTGGTACCGACCGTGCCACCGGAGACTGCTTGGGACCGCTGGTGGGAACGCGCCTTAAGGTATTAGCTTCCTCGGCTAATGTTTACGGTACTTTGGAGCAGCCGGTACATGCAACCAACCTGGATGAATCCTTAGCTGCAATTTCAGCCACTTATGATAATCCTCTTCTGGTAGCTATTGATGCATGTCTGGGGAATGCCGAGCGGATAGGTTATATTAACATAGGCAGAGGCAGCCTTAAACCAGGAACCGCTTTAAGAAAGGTATTGCCGGAGGTGGGTGATTTTTATATTTCCGCAGTAGTAAACGTAGGCGGGTTTTTGGAACACATGGTTTTGCAGAATACACGTCTGCATACAGTTTATAAAATGTCTGACATAATTGCCAAGAGCCTTAGCCTGGCTCACCATAATTTTAATCGTCATAAACTAAGGCTTCTTCCTGAGGAATAGGCATTATTGCTAACTAAATGCCTATTGACTGTTTATGCTATTTATTTTTTCTCTTCTGATTTCTCTTTTCCCTTGTTCATTCGCGAGGTACCCTCCAAATGTGCGCCTTCTTCTATGGAAAGGATACTGCAACTAGCATCTCCCGTCATTGTGCCCGTAGTTTTAATTTCGAAACGCCCTTTGGCTTCTATATTTCCTTCTATCTTTCCCGCCAATATTAAATTATCGGTTTTTACATCACCCTTGATAAAGCCTTTTTCGCCTACTATCAGGTCCCCTTTTATCGATAATTTGCCTTCCACAAGACCATCAATCCGTATTGAACCTGGAGATTTGATTTCCCCTTTGATTTCTACCCCCTGGGAAATAAGGCTCTCGATGTTGGAATAGTTATGGGCCTTCTTAAACAATATTCTTTCCTCCCCCTGATTTGCTTTGTATTAGATATAGTAGTGTTTAAGCGGTGCCAGAAACTGCGATGTAGATCTGACGCACCGCTGTAACGAGGCGGGGATTAGAAGCCGCCTCCTGTTTTTTAATAGCTGCCCGCCCGCTAAAAATAGAAGCTGGGGACATCTTTGCGCCTCGTTATAACGATTATGTCTCCGGTTTGTCAATTTTCAAGAATTTTGGTCTTCCTGCGCGGCAAGATAGATCATCGGATCCTGAGAATTATCCCCTTTTAATACCGAAAAATGCAGGTGCGGCCCAGTACTCACTCCCGTACTGCCTAGTTTGGCTATTATTTTACCCTTTTTTACCGAATCGCCCTTTGCAACCAGCAGACTGCTATTATGTCCATATTTAGTAATTAACCCACAACTGTGCTGTATTTCAACCGTTCTGCCATAGGCGGCTTTCCACCCGGCATAAGTAACTATTCCATCTGCGGCGGCCATTACAGGAGTACCCGAATCGTTTTTAATGTCTATGCCATCATGAAAACTTTCACTTCTCCTAAAGGTTAGTTTTCGCCAGCCATAATCTGAAGAAATTTCCCCGTAGACCGGCCATTGGTTAGGAAGGCTGCGGTAATATTCTGTGTTTTTGGTTACTTTCCGCAGCAGTTCGTCAATCTCTTTCTCTTGCTGTTCCAAACTTTCTGCTATGTATTGGGTCTGCCCTGAAAAACTCTGTGTACCTTGCTTAGCATGTGTATAAACTGCTTCGCCTCCCCGGGATGGGCTCGGAGTTGCGGCACTTTCTTTTTGCAGTCCCATCTGCTTTTTAATATCATTTTGTTTTTTTATCAAGTTTTTTTGTTGTTCTTCTATTCTGTTGATCTCCTGACTCATTTTCTCTATCGTCTCTTGTTTTTTTTGATTATCTGACTTCAAATCGTTTACGGAACGGATTTCGGCACGGCTTAAAAAAAACCAAACTCCTATCAGCACGACAGCCAAAATAATCATGGCTGCAGCTAGTGTTGCCCCGCGGGCATATTTGCGGGGAATACTAAGGCTATATGGTTTGGCCGTTGTTGCCGGTATAAGTATAAGTGTCAACTGATCGTTAGTTTTTTTCTTGCTTTTCCACATTTTTTATTATTGACCTCAATTATAGTAATATATAACTAATGTTTTGTTTAGTTTTCTGAAATAATACCAGTCTTCAAGGTGTTTGTAAAATTTTATTGCCAATAAGTATGTTAATTTGTCATATTTTGGTTTTTTATTGCATGTTTGCTTTAATTGCTGGAGCAGTTGCTTAAAACACCCATATTTTTAATTTTAAAGGAGCTTTTTATGAGCATAATATACTTTGATTGTTTTTCAGGCGTAGCAGGTGATATGATAATCGCTTCGCTGCTCGATTTAGGTATCGACTTTGAGATATTTAATCAAGAAATAGCCAAACTCGGGCTGGAAACTGGTTTGTCATGCCAAAAAGTAAATGTGTCCGGTATTATGGGTAGCCGTTTTATAATAGATAATACTGATTCCTCAAGACACCGCCATCTTTCTGATATTTTCAGAATTATTGAACAAAGTACTCTTAATCCTGATGTTAAAGAAAAATCCCTGGCTGTATTTACTAAACTCGCCGAAGCCGAAGCTCATGTTCACGGTATTCCTCTGGAGAAAGTTCATTTCCACGAGATTGGGGCAGTTGACACCATTATTGATATTGTCGGTACCTTTATATGTCTAAACCTGCTGGATATTAAACAAGTTTTTTCGTCGCCTCTCCCCTGGAGTAAAGGATTTGTTGATATTGACCATGGCCGCTATCCTTTGCCTGCTCCAGCTGCCGCATTGCTGCTTAAAGGCATCCCTGCTTTTCCAACAAATTGTGAGATGGAACTTGTCACCCCTACTGGAGCAGCTATTATTACCTCCCTGACAGCATCTTTTGGCACCATGCCGCAATGCACCCCCCAGGAAATTGGATATGGTGCGGGAAGCAAGCCGCGAGCCGATCGGATTCCTAATCTTTTGCGGGCGGTTAAAGCGTCGCTAAGCTGCCATAGCCAGACTAATCAGGAGATGGTTGCTGTTTTAGAGGCCGAAATAGATGACCTCAACCCGGAACTGATGGGATACTTGTTTGAAAAACTGCTGCTCGAAGAAGACGTTTTGGATCTTTTTACTACTCCAGTATTAATGAAGAAGAATCGTCATGGCTTTTTAATTACTGTTATCGCCAACACTAAGGCAACTGAAAAAGTTGCCGGTATTCTATTCCGCGAATCAAGCACTCTGGGAGTAAGACATCGCTTACAAACCCGATCAGTCCTTTTACGCCATCACGAAAGCATTCATACTCCCTGGGGTACCGTTCGGATAAAAATTGCTCGCCTGCCCGGAGGAGGCTCCCGCGTAAAACCCGAGTTTGAAGATTGCCGATCTATTGCCGTCACCCACAATATCCCGCTGCAGCAAGTTTATGCAGCTGTTAATAAGCTGTTGCAACTGCAAGAACTCGATAAATATTAGGGAATTGAGGAACGGAATCAACAGGGGCAGAAAATGTTTCACGTGAAACATTTTCTGCCCCTGTTTTAAACCGCATCCCTAATAATTATCCCTCTATGATAGCCGTGGCTGGTAAAACTCATGTAGAAAACAACCACTTGCGATAATGTGCCCAAAATTATACGCATGTATAAAGGCAAAGACCGTTCCCTCCATGCTTTTCCTTGCTCAATAAGCAATGCTAATTTTAAGTATCGTAGTAAATTTTGAAGCATTTTCGCATCGCTGTAACGAGCGAGAGGATTTAAGCACCTGAAGAAACTGCGCAGTTGTTTTAACAGACTGCTGCAACGATACAGCACCTCATTATAACCTGCCACCTGTTTTGCTAATAGTAAACCCTAATGCTTAATGATCTGTCACTGCTATGAAACTAGTACTTTGTAAAGTCTAAAAGTTTATTATATCCTCCGAGAAAAATTTTCGCAGGGGGAGGCGGAGGAGTGAGTAATACTGGACGTATTGCGATTGACGACAACGAAGCCCTGCGAAAATTTGGCCGGCGGGAATTAAAGTTTTAGATTTTACAGAGTACTAGTGTGCTTGTCATTGTTATGAAACTAGTGTGCGTGTCATTGCGAGAAGCGCAGCGACGCGGCAATCTTCCCCGGTAATTGACTACGTAAATGAAAAACGGTCTGACGCTTTTCGTTTACCGTGGCGGGTTATTACCCGTGATAATTGCGAGCGTAGGACGGCAATCTAAAATAGCTGGGGATATAAATCTTCCCAGTCCTTATTAAAGCCATTAATTAACTCCATTTTCTTTTTACGTGACCGCCTTTATTTGTTTTTTCTTTCAATAGCAAATTTTATATCGTTAAATAGCTCATAGTAAACTAATTTATTAATATTGTACTTATTGGTAAAAACTATCTGCTATTTTCTCTTTATGCTCGTATACTCTTCTAAGCAAATTTTTTGTTACGCCTGTGTAAAAAACAGTATTGGTGTAATTCGTTAATATTTACCAATTCGTAAAGATGTCCCCCGCCTCGTTGAAGCGATGTGTTGAAACTAGTCTGCAGTTTCTTTCGATGCTTAAAACATAATAGTCTTTTCGCATGGTTTCGCCTTCAAAAATAAGATTGCCGCGCTTTGCTCGCAATTCTCATGGGTAATAACCCGCCACGGTAAACGAAAAGCGTCAGACCGTTTTTCATTTACATAATCAATTACCGGGGAAGATTGCCGCGCTGCGCTCGCAATGACAGGGAGGCGCAGCGCTCCTCCCAATGACAAGTACGATAGTTTCATAGCAATGACAAGCACACTAGTTTCATTGCAATGACAGAATTACAAAGCAATCGTTTTTTGCCGCATTAACTGGTCAACTGCGAAAGTTGAATAGTTAATAATTTATGCCACTGCAAAATGTATATTCAATAAAATTGTTGCCCCTCACGGACTACTAAAAAGGTAGTTAGACGGTTTTCGGGGCATATATTTCACAAAATAAAGTTTAATCCACACTTTTGAAAGGTCAAATGCGTTTTTGGATCACTGTGGAATTATGAATTTAAATTAATCGGAGTGTAAAACCTTCTGTGTAAAGGGAATAATCCACCACTTTTGAAAAGTCAAGTGCGTTTTTGCATTGGAAAAATAAAGGGAGTGTAACAGGAACCGTGTAAATGGAATAATCTAACAAGTTCTTGGTAATACTATAATTGACTTTTACCGTATAGAAGGATAGGGCTCCGGTGGAGACCGACCCGAGCAGCTACACGGTTTTTA
>JAQUBU010000252.1 GCA_028686565.1 Syntrophomonadaceae bacterium | reverse complement strand
AAAACGTCCCCTTGTGTCACCGTCCCCTTGTGTCATTATAAAGCTGGTGTGCGACCAACAAGAGGCGATGAGCGGCACGAGTGCGCAGATACTCCGGATTAAGATCTTTTATTCGCACTCTGTCCAAGCCATCTGCATCCTTAAACGCGTCATAAAGTCTTAGAGTTCTATCTACATCGGAAAGGTCGTAACGATTTATTTTTTTGTAGGCACTCTGGTCAGGAATGGCATGATTTTGAACCAAATATTTCAGAATCTCTTGCTCCTGGCGATTTGGCGGTTCAAGTAATTTCTCCCTGCGTAACTTGTCATAACTGGCTATGCCATGATCAGGGTCGTAGCCATCGTTTGACCTGCCAATATCATGGTAGATGGCTGCTAAACACAAAATACTCTTGTCTTCTTCTTGATACTTCTCCAAATAAGAGATGATCAAACTCAAAAATAAAACCCTCTTGGTATGACTGAGGGCATGTATACCCTGGGGATTGCGGAACCATCCGGTATTTATCATTTTTACATAGCGATTATATTCTTCGACTATACCGGCATCTCTTAATTCAGTTTCAAATTCTCTAATGTTTAATAAATCCATGGTTTCTATCTGTTCAACTTTATTTGCTTTAACTTTTATCACTTTTTTATCTTTGTCATAAGAAAGAATGTGTTCCAGATGAACCCTGCCACAGTATATAGCCGGTATTGTACCAAGAAATATTCCCTTAGTAATGGCTTTATTTATATCGGTATACCAGTATAGTATTTGCCCGGGTGATTGTTTTTTCGAATCGCCGCTGCGGTATACTTGGACATACCCCTCTTCATCAGAAACCGGCAAATCACTTGTACAACCTTTGTATTTTGATACCTTTTGGATAAAATCCTCACTGAAAACGTCATGGCTCTTCTCGTTATATCTCCAGATCCGTTCAAAAAGACGGTATTTATCCTGGTCAGGAATGAAATTAATAACCTCCATAAAAAGATCTGGCGCCAGTCTGCTGTCAATCAAAGTCAAAAACCTGTCAAAGTCCCTTTTGGCAACACTCTTATTTATATCCTCCTCAAGTCTGCTGATAAGATTCTTTATCTCTGCCATGCTGTTGTTGCCCAGGTTAAAATCCAGCAGCATAAAACCCCGGTAATAGCAATACGGTGATTCCGAATTGCCGGGGCTAAAATAGAAATCGTCCGGGTTTAACCCTTCGGCCTTTATCTGACTCTGTATTAATGCAAAATTAAATCCAGGCGGCATATGATCACTGTTCATCAGTTGCCTTAATGGAATCAGCGAATTTCGCTCAATAAAATCATCATTATACTTATCATTCATCAGATCACCCTTTACTTTATTCTCTGACACAAGGGTACGCTTTTGTTGTGTCATTAAGCTCTTTTAACGATATTAAAACTTTCGCCGGTCAGGCGCGATATTTGCCGAATACTTAATCCTTCAATCTCTTTTAGTTTATGCAAAACCATATCCCGGTCTGCCTTGCTCATTTCATGCAATATTTTAACGGGTTTATTGTTCAACACTGTTTCTATCACTTCACGAGCCTGGGAGTCACTCAATGCAGTTGCTTCCATATCTTCCAGAAATTTATCCTCGTTCTCAGCTTCAGTGAATTGCTGTAATGCTTTAATGGCTTGTTCCTCTTTTTCGGAAAACATACCAAGTATCAAACCGGTATTGCTTATTCCTGATAAGCCCTTACCACCATAATAACCTCTACAACTGCTCCAACGATATTCTTCGGCTCTTTTTACCATTCCTGCCTTAACAGGATTTTGATGTATATATCTAATGACTGTTTTCAAGTAAATATCATCTTCAATATTTTCACTTTTAAAGCGGTTTTGAAAAACATGTCCAACCCGTTCATATTTCGAGTTGTAATAATAAGCATAACTTGCACCCAGGCGATGCATAATATTTGATATTTTTTTAACCCCTTCTTTTAAGAGAATGTGTACGTGGTTATCCATCAGACAATATCCCAGAATTAACGCATTGCTATCCTCGGCTATTCTAGCCAGGGTATCCAAGTATCTTTGACGATCTTGATCATTATGGAATATGGCTCCCCTGTTTATTCCCCGAACGAGCAAATGATATATGGCAGTTTTGCTGCTTTGTCTAGCTTGCCGTGGCATTATTTTAACCTCCTTTTTTGTTCATCTTACCATGAGAAAATTAATGACACAACAAAAACGTCCCCTTGTGTCCCCAGAAATACGATCCGGCCTGTACCCTGTACCGGGGCATCACTATAAAGGCCCCGGTCAGCCTGGTTTTTCAATGGGTGTCCCAGCTTCGCGTTGCGCCCTACAGTTATGACTGCATAGACAACGATTGCAAACTAAGCCCTCGCCAACTGATCCCCAACCTTCCTCCCCTGGAACTCGGGCAAATCGTTATGAGTTGTTTTGAAGTAATAGATTTCGAAATAGATAAAAGCATTACCATACGGGCGATTTCAAAAGGTTATGGAAAATTCCATCTGCAGGATATAGTGGTAAGCTATCTGATAATACCACAGAAAGAAAAATCCTGTCGCCTGTTGGTAAAAGGCTTAATGAAGTTCCATAAAAACCTGCCTGGAAGAATAATGAAGCGTTTAATCCCCGGGCTGGATTTAATAATGATGCGCAAGCAATTTTATAATCTAAAAATGCTGGCCGAACGAGAAGGTGAGGATTCATGAAAGGAAGCGAATATCATCCCTTTAGATCAAGACAGACCAGAGAGAAATATCTGAGAGCATATGACAATTCGGAAAAGTTCTGGCCGGTTCCCCATGAGTCCAAAATGGTTGGTACGTCCTACGGCCAAACTCTGGTGCGGATTAGCGGGCCTGAAGATGCACCTCCCCTGGTACTGCTGCATGGAATATGCTGCAGCTCACTGATGTGTATACCGCAGATAGAAGCCTTATCGAAGGACTTCCACACGTTTGCCGTTGATGATATCTATGATTACGGGCGAAGCATATATACAAAAGCTGTTAAAAGCCCGACAGACTATGTGAACTGGTTGGATGGGTTGTTCAATGCTCTTGGACTTGAGAATAATATCAACCTCACGGGATTGTCATATGGCGGCTGGCAAACCAGTCAATATATGCTCCGCTTTCCCGAAAAGCTCAGTAGTATCATATTAATAGCACCGGCCGCGACTGTATTCCCCACAGGGTTGCCGGTAGGGGAATTGTTTTTCAGACCTGCCATGCGCGCTTTTCTTACCCGCCTGATACCGGAACCCTTTTTTTATATGCATATGCGTTGGATGGTCAAAAACTATATAAAACGAGACCAAAATGCAGCGAATAGTTTTGTACACTGTTATTCTACTGCTTCGAAATGCTTTAAACCCAAAACCCCGCCCCTTCCAACCGTTTTGTCCGACCGTGAATGAAAAAAAACTAATATACCCGTGCTTGTTTTAATTGGTGAAAAAGAGATAATTTATCCCGCTAAGAAAGCATTGGAACGTCTTAATCGTGTCGCACCCCAGATAAAAACAGCATTAATCCCTGCTGCTGGATATGACCTGGTATGGACTCAAACTAACCTGGTAAATCAAAAGATTCTGGAATTCTTCGACAGTCAGGTGAGTGAAAAAATGGGGGACACAAGGGGACGTCATGTTGTTTGAAAACTATTTTGCCAATTTCATGCGCCCCACTCATGGTAATTATTGGGCTTTTTTTAGGGACGCGGGCCATATAAATAATGATATCTCAGGTGTGTCCTCCACTTCGTTTAATTAGCATGGACTTTTAGGGACTTTCCACAGATGACACAACAAAAACGTCCCCTTGTGTCCTTGTGTCCTTGCTTTCCCGAATTGCCA
>JAQUBU010000251.1 GCA_028686565.1 Syntrophomonadaceae bacterium | reverse complement strand
TCAACTTTCGTAGTTGACATGTTATGCGCCATAACTAGTGTGCTTGTCATTGTTATGAAACTAGCGTACTTGTCATTGCTATGAAATAGCGTACGTGTCATTGCGAGCGCAGCGCGGCAATCTTCCCCGGTAATTGACTACGTAAATGAAAAATGCTCTAACGCTTTTCGTTTACCGTGGCGGGTTATTACCCGTGATAATTGCGGCGGTAGAGAAGCAATCTAAAATGACTTGGCGATGGATGGATTGCTTCGCTGCACTCGCAATGACATATATGATAGCTCGCGATGTTCGTCAATATGGAATTTTAACAGCTTATTTTATTGCTTTTTCGGGCTTTTCAGCCTGTTCTTTTGGTCAGAAAGTTGAGTTATTAACAATAGGGATTATAACGTTAAATATGTGATCGCGATAATGAATTCAAAACTAATGAAATACTGGCTCATGAAAAATTGTAAACAAAAAGGAGCCATGTTTGAATTGATTGCAGAGCCTCTAAGTAAAATGCCAATAAAACCTTATCGAAGAATGAACAATATGAATTTAAGAACTTAGTTGACAAAATAATTTATTTAAAGAAAGAAAACTCGGATTCCAAAATTAAAGATATAGAAAGGCAAATTGATGAAATGGTTTATGAACTTTATGACTTTACTGAAGAGGAGATTAAAATAATCGAGGAGGGATAAACGATGGCGGAAATCAAATTTGAAATCAAAGAAACAATCGGTATCTTGTCTGAAGGCTCCAAAGGCTGGCAGCGGGAAATTAACCTGATGAGCTGGAATGACCGCAAGCCTAAAGTAGACATCCGTGACTGGGGCACCGGAGCATGAAAAAATGGGCAAGGGGATTACCCTAAATAAAGAGGAATTGAAGAAGCTGAAAGAGCTTTTAGATGGCATTGATCTGGAGGGCTTGGAGTAGAATATGCAAATGTTATATAATATTATTGGGAATAAAGTTGCTTATCTAGATAGACGCTTATCTACGGGTAGTTAGATGTCCAGGATCATATAATGGACTATAATCGTTATACTATAGTATATTGTTAATAAGTAGCCCTTTTAAGGAGGGATATAAATGGTTAAAAGAGGAATCTCGAACTTATCAAAATCCGGCCGTTGTATAGTTGGAAGAAGCATTGCAGGAAAACGGCGTATACATTCCTCGCGAGTCGTTGTTGTTCAATTGGATCGTAATGAGGAACTAAAGGCTATGAAGGTCTACAGAAGGAATGTAACTAAATCTCCCGAGGCCGCCAAAGCGTTTTTAACACGTATTGGGGCTTTTGAGATCAAATAACAGCCTAAGGAAACTGAGTAATATGATGTATTCAAAGTCACATACGTTGGTTTTCGGCTTTCACGGTTGCGATAAAAGTCTTGTTGAATCGGTAGTAAATGGCCAAGATAAACTAAAGCCAAGCAAGAATGGATATGATTGGTTAGGTTTTGGAATTTATTTTTGGGAGAATGATGTTTTCCGGGCTTTAGAATGGGCTCAGCATATAAAAGCCAATCCGGATAAATATCGCCAGCAGATCAACGAACCGGCAGTATTAGGCGCGATCATTGATTTGGGCTACTGCCTCGATTTATTAAATTATAGGTTTTTATCAGAGGATATTAGTTTTGCTTATCAAACACTAAAAGAAACTTATCGTATAAGCGGATAAAATATGCCTGAAAACTATGGCAGTTCCGATATGCTATTACGACCTTTGGACTGTTTAGTATTAGAAACCCTGCATGATTATAATGAATCACAAAAAAGACCATCCTTTGATACAGTACGGGGAGCCTTCTTGGAAGGAGAGAAGCCCTATCCGACGGCAGGTTTCAAACAAAAGAATCATATCCAGATATGTGTGAGAAATCCTAATTGCATTAAAGGGTACATTGTCCCGCGCGAACCCGATACGAACTTCCCAATTCCTTAGAGGAATATGAGTTTACACGCCTTAAAAGTTATGTGAATTTGGTAAATCATTATTGTAAGTAGAAAGAATTTATGGCATCGAAACTATTTAAGGGGAGAAATCTAAAAAATTTCTCCCCTTTTGAATGGCTATATATAGGTTTTATAATGGTGGGCCATGAAGGAATCGAACCTTCAACCTTCTGATTAAGAGTCAGCTGCTCTGCCTGATTGAGCTAATGGCCCGCGCTTTGTCACAGTTGATATTATAATTCCTGTTGGATAATAAATCAAGTTATTATGCATACAAATTTGCTTTGAAGGAATTATAATCAGGCAGGGCAGTATATGACGAGGCAAAAGTATGTCCCCCGTTTCTCTAAACGGCCGGGTTTCTATTAATAAAAACAGGTGACGGGTTATAACGAGGCGTTGCCCCGTTGCAGCAGTATGTAGAAACTACTGCGCAGTTTCTACTGGTGCTTAAATCCCCCGTCTCGTTGCAGCGGTGCGAAAGAAACTACTGCGCAGTTTTATTCGCTTAAAATAATGGCTGGGATGGCTGGATTCGAACCAACGATCACGGAGTCAAAGTCCGTTGCCGTACCACTTGGCTACATCCCATCATTATTCTCTTTAAGTCTTTGAGATTAATGAATAATTTATTCCCGCAAAATAATTTATATATGAATGAGATATAGTAATAGTGTATAAAATAGTAAGTAAGATCATATTATGGTATGATAGCCGTAATTTAATAAAGGAGGGGAAGTTGGCATGTATATGAATATGATGAAAAAAATGATGTACTTTGGCCTGGGAGCGATGAGTATGACCAGGGAAAGGGCTGAAAAGGTCTTCTCCGAAATGGCTGAGAAGGGCGAGATCAGTACTGAGGAGGCCCGGCAGTTTGTAGATGATGCCATCAAAAAAGGCGAAGAAGAAAGAATAGAGATGCGCAAGGTGATCAGTGAAGAAATCAATGAAGTAAAAAAGAATTTTTCCATGGTTACGCGCTCAGAAATTGAGGTCTTGGAAAAGAGAATCAAAGATTTGGAAGAAAAACTGCAACAACAGTAGATTAGCACTCATAAGCTGCCGGGTAAGCCCGGCAGTATTATTTTTAGGCCATGGAGGAGATTGAAATAGGGATTCGCACTCGACTGGACCAATTAAAGCATTTGCCCCGGTATAAAGAGATAGCAAATATCTTGATAAAACATGGCTTTGGTTCAGTTTTTGATCATTTTACCTGGTACCGCATAAGGAAAAAGAGTTCCAATGAGATACTTAATGGTGAACTGCGCGGCAATAACATAGCAAGAAGGCTAAGAGAAGCGCTTGAGGAACTGGGGCCAACTTTTATAAAGCTGGGGCAAATACTTAGTACCCGTCCTGATATTCTTCCTCCTGAATATATTCATGAACTGGAGAAACTGCAGAATGAAGTTCCGCCCTTTTCCTATGAAGTCTTAATCGGGATTCTTGACAGGGAAGGCATTGATTTGCAACACAGCTTCAGCAGTTTTGATTTTCAGCCCCTGGCCGCTGCATCTATCGCCCAGGTTCATACAGCTGTTCTGAAAAATGGGCAAAAGGTAATTTTGAAAATTAAACGCCCCAATATTGAAAAAACCATGGAAAGTGATCTCGATATTCTGCTGGAATTAAGCCGGTTATTGGAAAAGCGCAACCAATGGGCTAAAATGTACAGAATAAGTGAGATAATACTGGAATTGGGCCAGGCTTTGCGTAATGAACTGGATTTTCGAAAAGAAGCACGCAATGCTGATATATTTCATAAGAATTTTCAAAATCAAAAAAACGTGATCATACCCCGGGTAATTTGGGAATATTCATCATCAGGGATAATAACTATGGAGTTTGTGGAAGGAATAAAAATCTCTGATTTTATTAGTCTTAAAAAGGGTAATTATGA
>JAQUBU010000250.1 GCA_028686565.1 Syntrophomonadaceae bacterium | reverse complement strand
ATTAACCTTAAGAAAATTGTTTGCCTGCTCTTGTCTGCCATAGCTTTAGTCATAGCTATGGCAATAATAGATCTAAACCAGCCAGCCGAATTGCAAACCCACCTGGGAAACAGCATATCACTGATTCGCAGCGGTGGTTTAACTGAATTGCTTAACATAGTTATACGCAAAACCCAAATGCAAGTGAGGATCATGAGCTATTCCGGTCTGGGATGGATATTGCTTCTCGGTATGGGTGCTGCCATGGCTTATATGCTTAAACCCGGGTATCACATACTTCAGCTAAAAACCCAGATTCCCATTATTTATAAAGGTTTATTGGGATTGCTGCTTTCAGCTATCATTGCTATTCTATTCAATGACTCGGGAATTACCTCTGCAGCTAATATTAGCTTATACTTCCTGGTCCTGCTTTTTTACTACCTTGACCAGTTCCTTTCCCGGAAGCAGCCAGAACGTGCCGGTGCTTGAACTTGCAGCTTCATATCTATATAATAGTATGAGGTTATCTGTCATCCTCTCCTTTACCCTGGAGGATTTCAGCTCGGATAAGTTTGCTCATCGAACAGATCAATTGCCTTCCCACAACTGTAATTCTGGTGATAATTATAATGATTAGGAGATAGTTATATGTCAAAAGATAAGAAACGGATTCTTACCGGAGACAGGCCGACCGGCAATTTGCATCTCGGTCATTATGTTGGCAGCCTGGCCAACCGGGTAAAGCTCCAAAAAGATTATGAAAGTTACATAATTATAGCTGATGTTCAGGCCTTAACTACCCACTGGGAAAAGGACGAGAACCTGACTCGCGATGTTTATCAAATAGTTTCTGACTACCTGGCAGCAGGTATTAACCCCGAAATTTCAACAATATTTGTGCAGAGCATGATACCGGAAATCCATGAATTAACCATGTACTACTCGCTTTTTACTACGGTTAATGTGCTGCGCCACAATCCAACCATCAAGACCGAAGCCGCCCAACATGGTCTAAGCGACATGACTTATGGTTTCCTGGGCTATCCGGTTAGCCAGGCTGCTGATATCACTATTTTTAAAGCCGATCTGGTTCCAGTCGGCGAAGATCAGATTCCCCATATTGAACTAGCCCGTAAAATAGTCCGGCGTTTTAATGATCTTTATAAGCCGGTACTGGTTGAGCCTCAGGTACTGCTCGGGGAGGTGCCTCGTCTTATTGGAATGGATGGGAAAGAAAAGATGAGCAAAAGTTTGAACAATGCCATATTCCTGGCCGATGATGCCCAGCAGGTAAAAGATAAAATCGGTAATGCAGTAACTGACCCAGCCCGTATTCGCAAAACTGATCCTGGTCATCCGGATATCTGCACTGTCTATGCTTATCACCAGGTGTTCAACGCAAACGAACTGGAAGAAATTGAACCAGCTTGTCGACTGGGGCAGATCGGCTGTGTCGAATGCAAAAAAAGAATGGCCGGGAAAATAAATACTCTTCTTGAACCCATGCGGGAAAGAAGGCAAATGTATCTGGATAAACCGGAATTACTAAAAGATATCCTTATGGAAGGCACCAAAAAAGCCCACCAGGTGGCAAAAGAAACTATGCTGGAAGTACGCTCGGCTATGAAAATAAATTATTTTGACTAAATCTTAATAAAATTTAGTCTGGCTCAGCCATTCCCGGATACTTTTCTATAAATAACGATTGCAGCCATTATAGCAAAGATCAATAAACTGATTATAATGTTACGATGCTGGTTGCGTTCCATTTGCTCCCATTTCTTTTCCATCTTGGTCTGGTCGTTTTTATGGCGTCTTTTTGATCGTTCGCGCATATTTAATCACTCCTTTGCCCAAGAGAACTCTCTGATTTTGATTTTCCGGCTTGTGAACATAATAATAAACAGTTAATCTTATAATAACAAAATTAAGGAGTGGTGGCATTAGTTATGGAAATACAGAAATTCAGCATGCAATTTCTAAAGCAGGAGAAACATCTTCTGCTGCCCAATATCAGCTCTATAATCCTGGTTCAAAATCTCTATGATATTTTATTCCAGTATGCTATCAGTGAAGAAAAAGAACAAAAATTAAAAAACTTCATTAATATTATGGAAACCCATATAAAGAGCAAATCCAGGGCTCCTTTCTCATTACCGGTGACAGAGCTGGAATTCCTGGAGGAAGGTTTGGAAGAGCTGAAGTTATTAAACTGGATGGAAATACCAGTGGCAAAATTTGAACTGCAAGTAAGTAAAGGCGGAGGCGATCCGGAAGAGGAGTTATTGACTGTCCTGGATTACCTGGATAGTATTATTACTTATAAAAGAGAAAAAGACAGCCATTATATTTACATCTATCCTAATTCCTTAACCGTTTATTAGACACCTCTTGGTGTCAGTAAAATATAAATAAATTAAGGGGGTATTATTATGGAATTAAAAGGCAGCAAAACTGAACAAAACCTGTGGACTGCATTTGCCGGTGAATCTCAGGCGCGTAACAAGTATACTTTTTATGCCAGTCAAGCCGATAAGGAAGGCTTTAAGCAAATGGCAGCAATATTCTTGGAAACTGCCGATAATGAAAAAGAACATGCCAAAATGCTTTATAAACTCCTGATGGGAGGCGCTGTTCCACCCACTGAGGAAAACCTGCTGGCCGCTGCCGATGGTGAAAACGAAGAACACACCAGCATGTATCCTGAATTCGAAAGAGTAGCTCGTGAGGAAGGCTTCGATAAAATTGCCGATATTTTAAAGGAAATTGCTGAAGTCGAAGAAGAACATGAAAAGCGCTATCGCAAACTGCTGGCCAACCTGAAAGATAAAAGCGTTTTCAAAAAAGATAAATCAGTTAAGTGGAAGTGCCGGAACTGCGGTTATGTACATGAAGGTACCGAAGCTCCAGACGAATGCCCGGCCTGTGCTCATCCCCAGAGCTATTATGAAGTTCTGGCCGAGAACTACTAAAATTTAGAAACCGGGTAACTGCCCGGTCTGCAGAAATTATCGCCTTTTAAAAAGCGACCGCCTTACGCGGTCGCTTTTGTTATTATCACTATGGAAAGCAATAGCTTTGCTGCCTTCATTTGAAATTTATAATTAAATCCATAATTCCTAATAAGCTAATAAGGCCTCGCGCAAAATTTTAGCTCCCAATATGGAAGTATTATCACCCTGCTCACAGGGTGGAGAAATTTCCACCATATCAAAACCTACAATATTAAGATCTTTTAACTCATGAAGCATTCGCAGCAAATCCCTTGACGTTACCCCGCCTGCTTCAGGAGTTCCGGTTCCCGGTGCATAAGCCGGGTCCAATACATCAATATCCAGAGTTATATATACCGGTTTCCCAAAAGCCTTTTCTTTGACTTCTATAAGAGCATCCATAAACTTGTCCAAATATAGATATGTGTTTTCGGCTGCATAGGCAATTTCATCCCTGGTACCAGATCTAATCCCAAGCTGTATTAGTTTACGGCTGCCTAACTCATTGACCACATGTCTCATTACTGTAGCATGAGAAAGTGTTTCGCCAAGATAATCAGTTCGCAAATCCGCATGAGCATCCATTTGAATTACCATCAGATCCGAATAAATGCTATGACAGGACTTAATCAAGGGCAATGAAACCAGATGTTCGCCCCCCATGCAAAACAGCTTCTTGCCATCAGCAATGAAAGCTCGGCTTACTTCTTCAACCCGCCGCAGACACTCCTTTATATTGCCAAAGGGAATTATTACATCCCCTGCATCATAATATTCGATTTCTTCCAGAGATTTATTCTGATATACGCTGAATTCTTCCACACCTTCCGAAACCTCGCGTATACGATAGGGAGCCCAGCGGGTCCCGGGACGGAAACTGGTGGTCGAATCCATAGGAATACCCATAATCACCCGGCTGCAACTATTAAGGTCGGCTGAACTACC
>JAQUBU010000249.1 GCA_028686565.1 Syntrophomonadaceae bacterium | reverse complement strand
CCTTGAGTCTTCCCCTGCTGGTTATGAGTACTGTTTACCTGGCTGTGGCAGGAAGCTTAATCGGCCTTTTTGCAACACGAACTCCATTAGGCTTTGTTTCCATGATGGTATGATCGCCCTGGCCGGAATTGTAGTGCGAAACGGTATTGTCTTTATTGAGTTTATTGAAAGATCCCGGCAAGCCGGGCACGAATTGACAGAAGCGGTGCAATTGGCCGGGGGTGCAAGATTGCGTCCTATTTTATTAACTTCAGCCACAGCTGTAGCCGGTTTAACCCCCTTGGCTTTTTCAGGCCAGCCGCTATTTACCCCCCTGGCTACTACTATAATATCGGGTTTAATCTTCTCAACCCTGCTAACCCTGCTGGTAGTGCCATCACTTTATACATCACTTGCCCAATACAAGATTAAACGGGAAGGACGGCGGGTGAATCGCATAGCTGTCCATATTGAATAAGTTGATGGAGAAATTGAATAGTAAATCCTGTGTAGATGTGATGTTTGAAAACCAAACACTGTATCGTTCAATTCCCTGATAAGTAACTAGAATGAAATGTGTATTTAGAGGTGATGAATAAACTATGGTAAATTTGTTTTTCTACCCAACCAGCATTGGCAAAATTGGGATAGCTGAAAACGGGGATTCTATCACAAATCTCATTTTTCAAGGAGAACCCCTACCCCATGATGCCATTATACTAGAAACAGAAATACTAAAAGAAGCCAGTCGGCAGTTGCAGAGCTATATGGCAGGAATACTAAAAGATTTTTCCCTGCCTCTTGCTCCTCAGGGCACGGAGTTCATGAGGCGTGTTTGGGAAAGCTTGTCAACCATTCCTTACGGCGAAACCCGAAGTTATCAGGAAATTGCCCGAAGCATCGGCAATGAGAAAGCATGCCGGGCTGTAGGAATGGCAAACAACCGCAATCCCATTCCCATTATTATTCCCTGCCACCGGGTAATTGGTGCCAACGGCAAGCTGGTTGGCTATGGCGCTGGTTTGGAAATTAAGGCCAAGCTCCTGGAGCTGGAAAAAACATATGGAAATTTTTAAATATGGTCAAGCCGAATTAGACTATTTAAAAAAACACGATAAAAAACTGGGAATTGCCATCGAGCAAATTGGGTTTATAGAACGCGAGGTAATCCCTGACTTGTTCTCAGCTCTGGTGAACAGCATAACAGCTCAGCAGATTTCAGCTAAAGCGGCTGCTACTGTTTGGAGCAGGATGCAGGCACGTTTGGCCGAGATTACTCCGCAGGCTATTGCTACGGCCAGCGTTGAGGAAATACAGTCTTGCGGGCTGTCCCTACGCAAAGCTGGATATATCAAAGGCATCGGTGAAGCTGTAGTTCAGGGCAAATTGGATTTGCTTGCCCTGCAGGAAATGAGCGACCGCGATATCATCGAAAAACTATCTGCTCTGCATGGTATTGGAAAATGGACAGTAGAAATGCTGCTTATTTTTTCCCTGCAGCGGCCTGATGTCGTCAGTTGGGGAGACCTGGCCATCCAGCGGGGGATGATGAATTTATACGGTTTAAAAACCTTGAGCAAGGCACAGTTTGATAAATACCGCAAGCGTTATTCCCCCTACGGCTCGGTGGCCTCACTATACCTCTGGGCATTGTCCAAAGAATAAATTACGGCGCAAAAGCGTCCTCTTGTGTCTACATGGGTTTGAAAATAGTTCACAAAATATAAAGGACTATATTTAATCTCAAGTGTTATAATGTGCATATAGATAGATTATCTCCCTTCTAAATTACTAATAAATATACATATTGTGTAAGAGTAAATTCGAAGGGGATATGTCATGGATAAGAAGAAAAAAATGGCTACTGATCGTCTTCAAGGGAAGAGAGAAAAAATGCCGGCAGTTGTAAAAAACGAGCAATCAAATAAAGGTTTGTCTTTATCATCAAAACAATTGTACCAAACAATTGTTAAACCCAAAGTTAAAAATGGCAAAATAGTGTTAGACAAAAACAATAAAGACCATCGTTATCTTATGGAAGAGGAATATTAAATGACAAATGTTTGCTGTTGGTGAAATATTTTGGCTTGAAATTGAATATGAATAAGAAGATTTTCCAGATGAATCCAAGATACGCTTATTTAATTGCGCATCGTGGAATGGAATATAAATGTTTGGTTCGAATAGGCTTTGAGTTTAGAAATTCATTCCTGAGCCGGAGGTAAAGCTGGCAGCAGAATAATTATTTTGGTACCTTTATTCGGGGTACTTTCAACTTTTATGCTTCCCTGGTGCTGCTCAATAATCCATTTGGCTATGGAGAGCCCCAGTCCGGTTCCTCCCGCTTCCCTGCTTCGGGATTTGTCAGCTTTATAGAAACGGTTGAATATATAGGGTAAATCCTCTGCAGATATGCCTGCTCCCGTATCTTCAACCGTAATCATTACTTCCCGTTTGCCAAGTAAACTGCTGAGCTTTATCGAGCCTTCAGCAGGAGTGTATTTAAGGCTATTGTCCATAAAAATTCTTAGAGCCTGCTTGATAAGACCCCTTTCTCCATAAACCCTAATATTGTCGTCGATTTCCCCGCTAATTATATGATTCGTATCTATCATCCGGGTTTCCTTCAAGACTTCATCCAGCAATTCATTGAGCAAAAAAGGGTTCATTTCAAATTTTTGTGCTTTTTTATCAGCACTGGCCAGGAACAATAGCTTTTCTACCAGTTCCTTCATGTAATCAGATTCATTCTTTATAGCGATAATAGACTCATCCAATACATCCCGCTCTTCCTTGCCCCAGCGTTGCAGAAGATTGCTATAACCCTGGATAACCGCTATGGGGGTTCTGAGTTCATGGGATGCATCGGAAACAAACACATTTTGCTGTTCCACGGAGCTTTGAATTCGCTCCAGCATTTCATTAAATGTTTCGGCCATTTCCTTTAATTCGTCATGGGAATCCACCACATCCAGACGGGTATTCAGGTCCCCGAAGGAAATAGATCGGGCGGTCCGTGTCATATTGTCTATGGGTCTAAGCATTCTTCGGCTGGTCTTCGAGCCAATAATAATCGTCATTATAATAGCCAGTATAACAAACAGGACAACAGCAATTATTAATGCTGCCAGATAGAATCGCTCTTTTTCCAGATCTTTCGATATTTCCATGGTGCCGACCCCATTTATAAGTTTAATCCGGGACTTATAATGCAGAGATTCATTTAATGAGGTACTGGGCGTTATCTCAATCAGCGGATAATTAAGGTTAATTCTTTTGCTGATTATGTTTTTTGTTTCCCCGACCGCATAAACTTGTTGCCCATCTTTATCAAAGATAATAACCGAGATATCTTCGATCCGTGCAAAATCATTGATCTTGTCTTGGGGAATTTCACCTTCATCTTTAAGTAAATTACTTATAACCAAGCTGTTTCTTATCAGCAATTGATTGCTTTCATAGATCAAAAACAAGCTAAAAATACAAATGAATGCTGTGCAAAGTATAAAAAGAATTACCGAGAAAATCAGGGTATAGGTGCTGGTGGTTTTAAAAGTAATGGAAAAGCGTAATCGCTTGCTTATAAAATTGAAGAAATTTTTAAGCAAGCGAGGTAAAGCAACAAATACGGTTTTAGCGATATATAAAACAATTTTAAAAAACATCTTGATAATCTTTACAATATAGCGAATCTTATTCATGTTTCAATACATAACCCACACCTCTCACAGTGTGGATAAGCTTCACTTTATATTTGTCATCAATCTTGCTTCGCAGGTATCTAATGTAAACATCCACCGCATTGCTGTCACCATAATAATTATACCCCCATACACTTTGCAGTATCTTTTCACGGCTGAGTACTATCTTCTCATTTTCCGCCAGATATTTAAGCAAGTCGTATTCCTTTTTGGTAAGCTCAATAGCTTCATTATTATAGCTTACA
>JAQUBU010000248.1 GCA_028686565.1 Syntrophomonadaceae bacterium | reverse complement strand
ATATGGTAGCGGGTGAAATCAACTAATCAACACAAGTAACTAACCAAAACTAACCCCCTGCACACCTGGGAGCCATCGAGCTCTTAGGGACTGGGGATTTTTCTTATGGTATGGGGCAACTATTGTGATCCAGCCGTCTTTAAGTTTGCCAATACTGTTGAGGTTAAAAGCCTCTTCGACTCGAAAACATTCTCTTAAGATCAGTTTTTATTGCCGATTCAAGGGATGCAGAATTATAGTATAATAATAAGAGAATAATTAATATGAGGTGGCTGCGGTGATTATTAAATCTTCTACAACACTTAGAAATGATTATGGTGCAATATCAACCATGGCTCATGAGGTCGAGGAACCAATTTATATTACCAAAAATGGAGAAGGTGACCTGGTGGTCATGAGTATTGAAGCTTTTGAGAAACGCGAGCAAGTATTAAAATTACGTTACACAATAGCCTTGGCAGAGCAATCTAGATTAGCAGGTGAACCTTCTATTTCTTTGGAAGAAGCAAGGAAACGTCTGGAGAAAAAATATAGTGGCTAAATTCAGGCTGGAAATCTTAACTCCAGCCTGGAATGAACTGGAGGGGATTGCATGTTATCATCTGCATGTAGTAGGACCTGATTCAGCGAGAAAAATTACCGATAGTATATTAAATGCATTAGAACGGCTTAGAGAATTCCCTTTGTCATGTCCATACGTACCGGATTCAGAACTAAAAGCTGGAGATTATCGAATGCTCGTATGTGACCAATATGTATGTATATATCGCTTGATTGAAAAGGTGGTTTATGTTTATCACATAGCCCATGGAGTAACTGATTATTCCAAGCTTTTTAAGGTGGGTCGTTAAGAATAGAGCCTGAGGTGCCTGACACCAGCTTATCTTTAACAAAACATGACAGCCTAATCACAATTAACTCCCAGCAATCCTCAGGAGCAACTAAGCTCCTGAGGATTGCTGGGGGTTGTTTTTTGGGGGAGTTTTTTAACAATAATTCTGGAACCATTGAAGCTTTTTCCCCCAGACGGGAATATGGAGTGCGCAGTAAGGATGTATTGGTGTAAAGGGAGGAAAGTAATGCTGAAGGGAATGGACTGTGTTTGGCAAGTAGAAAATGCAACAAACGGCAAAAAAAAATGCAGCACCCGGGATGGGATTAATGAAAACCTGGTTAAAATTGTATAGTAATACGGCATCAATAAGAACTAAATAGAGATAGTAAATATTAAGAAATATATTGTCAAATAACAAGGATTATTGATATCTTTGCCGAAACGAGTAAATAATGGTAATGGATTATGTCATTCTACCTCTACCGTCATTGTTTAACTAAGGACGAACCTGAACTATTGAGAGAGGTGGAATTAAATATGCCAATGAAAAGGAGCGGATAAAATGATTAGAAAGAATCGTACCACAGCAACAGCAGAAATTGCTATAAAACTCAGAAATTTCATGGCTGACCATCTTGCAGCATCTCAGAAGGAAGTGATGCAAGTCATGAACATTGGCAGCGAAGCTAATTTATACAGCCTTTTGAAGGGTTTTGCCGGTGATCCGGAGCTATGTGTTAATGGGGAATTTTCTATACTGAAAGATGGAAAGCGCTTAACTATAGATATTATTGAAAAATTCCTGAGTGAGAATCCTGCCCAGGAGAGAAATACACCCAAACCTGCTGAAAGATTGCTTTATCTTTATTATTGCCTTAATAATGCGAGCCCTGATGGCGGACTTGGTTTTGATGCAATCCGGGATGTATATACTAAATTATTTGAATTTAACGAGGCACCACTTCCTAAAAAAGGCGCTCTCAAACGCATGATATATCGCGATATATCAGAATTCCAAAAACTGCAGATTGGGATAGAGCGACCGGAAACCGGCAGCAAGAAATACTGTTTAAAGGATAGATACCTGCCCAAGCTAACAGCAGAAAGTGCAGCCGCAGTTTATGTCAGCTTACTTCTTTATCGGGATACTCTTTTGAATGAAGCGACATTAGGGGCCAAGGAACAAATAGAAAAGTCTTTTTTTAAAGACCTTCCTGAGCGCTCACAGTTATTGGAAAAACGAATATACGTGCTGGGAGACACCCTGACTAATCCCAGTGAGTTTGGAAATATGATTGGCAAATTAATCCGCGCAGTTATAGAGTCATACAGAATTAAGATCAATTATATGAACAATGATGGCAAAGAATCGACAAGAGTAGTTGAACCACTGGGATTAGTATGTAAGAGAAATGTATGGTACCTGATAGCTAATCTAGTTAATAGCAATGAAATCAGGACTTTTAGATTGGATCAAATAATGAACTTGATTACACATGACAGCGAGAAATTTATTTATCCTCATAACTTTTCCTTAACTGATCATATTGGGTGCAGTTGGGGAGTATTTCATAATGACAAAATTCAGATAGTAAAGCTGAAATTCTCCAAAAGAGTTGCGCATAGGGTGAAAAATTTGCGTTACCATCCCAGCCAGAGAATTATCGAAGAATGTCCTGATGGTACAGTTATATTAGAGTTTGAAGTCTGTGGTCTGGTGGAGATGCAGAGTTGGATCTTGCAGTGGGGATCCCAGGTGGAGGTTCTAAAACCGTTAAAACTGCGCCAGGAGATTATAAATACAGCTCAGAGTATTCTTCAACAGTATAACTAAATAATTAAAGAAAAAACAAACAATTGTTCTTTTGGTGACATATAATTGTCCTTTTTGGGTTCTATACTATCCTCATAATGATTCGTAAAGAATATTAGGAGGGGTTTTTTGTAATGAAACAATTAGTTTCCGACCTAAAAGTGGGCGATAGAGTGGCAGCTTTATTTCTGGTTGGGGAGCAGGCCTATTTGCCCTTCAAAAATCGCAAAGGCAATTATATGCACTTGAAGCTTCAGGATCAGAGCGGAGAAATGGAAGCCCAGGTCTGGGACGGTGCTGAGAAGTTCCGGAATATGTGCAGAGCCGGCGATATTATTCATGTGAGCGGGGAAGTTAATTGCTTCAGAGATAGGATGCAAGTTAAGGTTGAAGACATTAGGAAGCCTGAGGCCGGAGAGGCTGATGGCCATCGCTTCATTTCCGAAAGCTCAGCGGACATTGCAAAGATGAAAAATGAATTAAAAACCCTTTTGGACACAATAAAGGCGGGAATGTTTAAAGATCTGGCTGATAAGTTTCTTGATTCTTCTTATTTCAGACTATTCTGCTATGCACCTGCTGCCAAGATGTATCACCACAATGTTGTCGGAGGACTTCTGGAACACAGCCTCGGGACGGCAAAAATCTGTCTGAAATTAGCAGAACTGCACTCTGGGATAGACCGTGATCTTATTTTGGTCGGGGCAATATTACATGACATTGGAAAGATTTATGAAATGGAGATAGATGGAGGTATCCATTATACCGATGAAGGAAAACTGCTGGGCCATATTATCCTTGGTATTCAACTGCTTGAAAAGCTGATGGAGGATATTGATATAGATAATGCCGCCAGAAATAAACTGCTGCACATGATAGCCAGTCACCATGGGCAGTATGAATGGCAGTCGCCCAAGAAACCGCAATTCCTGGAAGCAAAGGTGCTTCACCTGGCGGATATGATGGATGCTGAGATATGGAAATTCAAGAGCGCCAGCCCCTCGGGCGAGGGCAGCCACTGGTCCAGTTATATTAAGAGTATCGGCAGCGAAGTATACCTTGGGGGATAATGATATAGTCATGTTTAGTTACCCGGAAGTATCCCGGGGGTATTCAACTGCTTGAAAAGCTCATGGAGGATATAAAAATCGAGAAACAAGGTCGAAGATATAAAATAGGGTAAGCGTAGTGATCCGATATGGAAAGGCGGGGGTAGTAAGATGCAAATACTATTTGGGTTTTACCTTGATGGTGCAGTTTGGAGCCGTAAACCTGCATCAATAGGCG
>JAQUBU010000247.1 GCA_028686565.1 Syntrophomonadaceae bacterium | reverse complement strand
CCGGAGCATCATTGCAGGACTACTACAGCCTTTACCCTTATAAAGATGATAGTGCTTACATTGAGAAACTCGTAAAGGAATGCCAGCATTCTTTGCAGAAATTGCCTTCATACCATGTGGTTTATGAAGATATAATAAAGCTTTCCCAATTATATATCGATCTGCAAGTATATAAACATATAAACCTTGAGCAGCGGGAAGATTGCTTGATTAGCTGGGCCAAGCAGAACGCAAAGAATTATCCGGGTGTACTATGGCAGGAATTTGCTGCTGCCAGTGGTTCCACTCTGGCCTTGTTTGCACTTTTGGGACTGGCCAGTCAAAAAGGAATTGACGAGCATGACAGCAGAGAGCTGATGCAAGCATATTTCCCATGGATTTGTGGTTTGCACATACTCTTGGATTACTTTATTGACCAGGAGGAAGACCGGCTGGGGGGTGACCTCAATTTCACCTTCTATTATTCTGACCAGCAGGAAATGATGGAGCGGCTGAAGGTATTTATCCGGGAGGCTCACAAAAATGCTCTCCAATGCAGACAGGGTGATTTTGCCAAAACCGTAGTGGAAGGCTTGTTAGCCATGTACCTTAGCGATAAAAAGGTTAAGAAACTGGGCTTTAAGAGCATGGCTTCGGAGTTGCTGCGGGAGTCAGGGAACGGAGCCAGGCATACTTTCCACATCTGCAGCGCAGTGCGAAAGTTTTTGTAATCACATAAGATTCGATTTCAGGGCTTCAAGCTTGAATTAAAAGGAATTTCCAATTACCATGGGGAATAAAGTAATTTAGTAAGGCGTAATTATTAGGAGAATTATCCCTAATCCCTTACGCCGTACCCTATCTTTTAAAAAGGAGAGATGAGAGTGGCTGATGTAATAGATTATCAGATTTTTGGGGATGACATGCAGATCGTAGAAGTGGAATTAGACCCCAATGAAGGAATCAGGGCCGAAGCCGGTACCATGATGTACATGGAACAGGGAATAGAAATGCAAACCGGCACCGGCGGGGGAATGTTCAAAGGATTTAAACGGATGTTAACCGGAGAGAGCTTTTTTATAACCACTTTCCTTAATAACGGCAGAGGTAAACAAAAGGTAGCATTTGGGGCTCCCTATCCGGGCAAGGTGGTTGTTTTGGACTTATCGAGAATGGGCGGCAGCTTCATGTGTCAGAAAGATTCCTTCCTCTGTGCCGCACGCGGGATCGAAATAGAAATAGCATTTACCAAAAGGATCGGAGCAGGACTGTTCGGCGGGGAAGGATTTATCCTGCAAAGACTGGATGGAGACGGTCTGGCCTTTGTTCATGCCGGAGGAACTATAATCGAAAAGACCCTGGCAGCAGGGGAAAAGCTGCGGGTTGATACCGGCTGTCTGGCTGCCTTTGCACCTTCAGTAGATTATGATATAGAATTTGTGGGAGGATTTAAGAATGCCCTGTTCGGCGGGGAAGGCCTGTTTCTGGCAACCCTCACCGGTCCCGGTCTGGTATATCTTCAGAGTCTGCCTTTTTCCCGCTTGGCCGACCGTATCTCTGCAGCTTCCAGCTATAAGAATGTAGATCAGCAAAGAGGTATTGGCGGAATTGTTGGCGGAGGGATATTGGGCGGTATTCTGAATGGAGATTAAGGATTAAGCAAGCCATAGCGGATCTCTTTAAAAAACGAGATCCGCTTTTTTTAACAAAATAGCCATCAGATCAGGCAGCGTGGACCCTATGTTTGTAAGGTAATAATTAATTATGAGAGGAGGGTCTTCTTATGGTAATAAAAGAATCAAGCGTAAGCGTGAGTATTCCTAACGAATTGTTGCCGCTTCTAAGGGATTTGGCTAACGGCAAATCAGTGGATGAAAATGTGCGGATATCGCTGGCAATTGGTTTGTTTGTCTCCAAAACTGTATCGCTGGCTAGAGCCGGTGAGATTGCCGGGTTATCATTAAATGATTTTATTTTTATTGTAAAGACCAAAAATATTCCGTGGGTTGATTATACGGAGACCGATCTTGATCGGGATGAAATGGCTGTGCAAGAACTAATAAGGAATTGGGAGACTAACGACTCCAATATCCTGCCATTATTAGGGGATCGGTAATAAAAAGGTTCTGCATGGAGGCCATTTAGTAGACCGCGAAGGAGAGGAGTTGGTTAGCTTCGGGCAATGTTATAGCGGTAATATACTATACCTGCCAGAGCCACCGGTATCAGGGTGAAATAATACATGGTCTGATAACTGCTGGCTGCCGCCACGTAGCCCCACATAATGGTTCCCAAGCCGATACCCAGATCGAATAGTGCGAAGAAGGTTCCGGTAGCAGCTCCGCGCCGGTGGACCGGAGTTTTCATTACTGCTCTGGCTTGCAGAACCGGCATACACGCCCCGAAACCAACTCCATTTAAAAGCCCCGCCAGGATGAAGCCAATAATAGTGTGCGAAAAACCGGTGGTTAGCATGCCTGCGGCAATAGTCAGGAGGCCGACTAGCAGAACTTGATTGGTACCACCCTTATCAGCCCAGCGGCCCGCTATTGGCCGGGTCAGCAGCATAGTGAGAGCAGTGGCGGTAAAAAACAAGCCGACATTGCTTATCCCTCGTTCGACAGCATATAAAGATATATAGCACAGTAAAGCACCGTAGACCACGGCCAGGAAGAACATAACCCATGCAGCGGGGAGGGCAGTTTTTTCAAGCAGGTTGGACCAGAAACCGAGTGATGCGACACCGGAAGTATTAACAGGCACCGCTACAGTCCGGACAAGCCAGCTGCTTAGAAACGCCAATCCGGTCAGCAAGGCTATCGCGGCAAACAACATAGGGTAGCCGAAATGCCCCACCAGCCAAAACCCAATCATCGGAGCAACCGCCATGGAAAGTGTCGAGGTCAGGCCGAAATAACCCATTCCTTCATTCAGCCGCGTCACAGGCAGGCTATCCACTACGATAGTAGCTATCGCTGTGCTGGCCAAGCCGAAAACCATGCCATGCACTATTCTGATCAAGGTCATAATGGCCACATTTTCTGCCAAGTTATACAACAAACAGGTCAGGAACATAAGCAGAATGCCCCCGATCATGATTTTATTGCGGCTGTATTTGTCGACCAGCCAACCTGCTGCAGGTCTGATAAGCATAGCACTGATGGTATAAGCCCCCATAACATAACCTACATCCTGGGCATTGCCGCCGATATCTATAAGGAATAGCGGGACATTCGGGAACAGCATTTGGGTACTCATAAACATAAGGAAATTGACCAGGCAAAGCAGGGTGAAATTGCGGGTCCAGATTAGGAGAGATTGGTTGCTGTACAGGTCTTTACCGGCTGCAATATTTTGCATACCATTCGCCACCATTCATCCCTCCCGTAAATTCAACAACATGTCAAACATGATACCATAATAGTTTAAAATGTGTGAATAATTTTTAATGGATTTTTGTAGTTGTAAAATCTATTAGGTTGTATTAAATTATACTTAGAACAAATATATACATCGTACAAAATTAACAAATGAACAAAAGGAGACGGTATCTAATGCAGTGGAAAAATGAGCTATAAAGAAATTGCGGGCGGAAGCCGGATGGAAAGAAAAAAAGAAGAAACCAAGCAGAAGACTATATCCGTGGGAATGAACTTATTTACAGAACAGGGGTTTGATGCTACCACCATGGAGCAGATAGCCAGGCACGTTGATATTGCCAAGGGAACTCTATACAATTATTTTCCTGTCAAGGAAGCGATTCTTGGTGAATATATCCAGCGCTCTTTTCAGGCTAGAAGTTCCTCAAGAATCATGAATTTACGGAAGATGCCTGATACCGAATCGCGAATGATTTCGGTTTTAAGTGAGCTAATTGAAGGGGTTCAGGGGCAAAAAGAAATTTTTGAAAAGTACCTTGTATATCAGATACGAAACATGATTTCTCTTCACCGGGATGCGGGGGTTAAA
>JAQUBU010000246.1 GCA_028686565.1 Syntrophomonadaceae bacterium | reverse complement strand
ATTTTCGAATCACTGAGAGAAAAGTCCTTCGATTGATTTTTTTGACCATACTCACATCGAGCAGTCCATCATCAAGGCAGGCTTTTGGTACACCTTTGAATCCGCCGCCGCAATAAGCACCGTTTCCGACGGCAAGCAAGGTAAATTCACCCTCTTCAACACTTCCGTCTTCAAGTGTTACAGACATCTGATACGCTTTGTTTGCAACAAACACACAGGCAATCCCGGCAAGATAGGCAGCGGAACCGTTTAGAAAGGGTTTCTTCTTCAGCTCCGCCGTTTTTGCAACCACCGCGCAGTCGATTCCAATGTTTAGCATATTCACAAGATAGCTGTCATTATATCGAATCAGGTCGATTGACCTTGGATTACCGGCCAATTGCCTTTCTATATCAAGAAAATACTCGGGGTGTGAAAAGCTTCTGGGAAAATCATTACCCGTCCCTGCAGGTATGAGAGCAATCTCCACATTTTCAAAACCAAAGGCACCATTGACTACTTCATTTAGCGTTCCATCACCGCCTACCGCATAAAACCGAAGCGCCGCATTTTCCGCAAGCAAACAACGGTCCTTAACAAAACGAGTAGCATCCCCCTTATTTAGCGTCCGATGGATTTCATAATCCAGGTTGCTATTTTTGAGAGCAGAAAGGATTTTGGGTAGAAGTTTCTTTTCTGCATCCCCTCTCCCGGCCACAGGATTCAGGACAAAAATGTGTTTCATTATCGTTTCCTCTCACTGTTGCAATCATTTTCTTGGGTTAAGAATAGCACAAAGGGATATTGACCGCAAGGACAGTCGTTTTGTCCAAAACACATGGATTCTAAAAGTATTCTATGATAAAATCATAATCGAACATGATGATTATAAACAGCGGGAAATAAAAGGTCCTGCAAATCATAGTATATAAGGAGAATACGAAATGGATGATCGTAATAAAAAACTGGCAAAAGTTCTTGTAGGCTACTCCTGCGCTGTTGAAAAAGGAGAACGGGTTCTCGTTTCTTACAGTGGAGATACTGCAAAACCGCTTGCGAAACAGATTATAAAAGAGATTTATGCCAGCGGTGGCTTTCCCTATACAGAGATTCGCGACAACTCAATCGAACGAGAAATCCTTCTCGGTTGCAGTGAGGAGCAACTCCGCTACATGCAAGAGTATCAGCTCAACCAAATGAAAGGAATGCAATCCTATATCGCGATACGGGCTTCCGATAATACCTCGGAGCACGCCGATGTGCCAACGTCACAGCAAAACCTTTACAGCAAAATGCTCGAACCCGTTTTACGCTACCGCGTTGACAAAACCAAGTGGGTCGTTTTGCGTTATCCAAACAACGCCATGGCACAACTTGCCGGCATGAGCCTCGAAGGCTTTGAAGATTTCTATTATGATGTCTGTACAATGGATTATGCAAAGATGGCAAAAGCCATGGATCCGCTAATTGATTTGATGAACAAGACAGATAAAGTTCGTATCCTTTGCCCCGGAACAGATCTCAGCTTCTCCATCAAAGGAATCGGTGCGGTCAAATGCAGCGGAGAGCGAAATATCCCTGATGGCGAAGTGTATACGGCCCCTGTTAAGAATTCAATGAATGGCATTGTTTCTTACAACACGCCTTCTGAAGAAGATGGATTTACCTATGAAAATATCGTCTTTGAGGTCAAGGACGGAAAAATCATAAAGGCAACATCAAATGACAATCAACGCATCAACACCCTTCTCGATACAGACGAAGGCGCTCGATATTTTGGCGAATTCGCCTTAGGCGTGAACCCCTATATTCTTGACCCGATGAAAGATACCCTCTTTGATGAGAAAATCGCGGGGAGCTTTCACCTTACACCGGGCTGCGCGTATGAGGATGCCTTCAATGGAAACAAATCTGCTGTCCATTGGGATTTGGTCATGATTCAGCGCCCCGAATACGGCGGCGGTGAAATCTGGTTTGATGATGTCCTGATTCGTAAGGATGGTTTGTTCGTACTTCCCGAGTTACTCTGCCTCAATCCCGATCAGTTGAAATAGAAGTGTCAAAAAATAAAATCACGCAGGGCTTAGCTCCTACGTGATTTTTTATTATTCTTCAATTACTTCTATTTCGTCACCGGCTTTGATCGTACCGCCTTTTAACACTCTTGTGAAGATGCCTTCTTTGGGCATGATGCACATACCGACCTGCTGCTTGATGGCACAACCATGGTGACATTCTTTTCCTATCTGGCTGACTTCGTGTAAGGTTTCCCCGATTCGAAGTTTTGTGCCTACCGGTAAGGTATATAGTTCCAAACCTTCGATCGTCAGATTTTCGGCAAAAACGCCTTCTGTTAATCCGGTCACACCCATCGCAATCATTTTATTGACACTTTCTTGGGCCAGTAGGCTGATTTGACGATGAGCGAAGCCAGCGTGGGCATCCCCTTCGATTCCAAATTCTTCAATCAACACTGCACTTTCGACAGGTATCTTAACAACGCCCTTTTCGGCACTGATATTGACGGCTCTAATGATTCCCTTTTTCATTCTGTTTCCTCCAACCGGACATCTCCGGATCTCCCTCCCGTCTTGCTAACCAGACGGATATTCTGTATTATCATTCTCTTATCAATAGCCTTGCACATATCGTAAATTGTAAGAGCTGCTGCCGAAACTGCTGTCAGGGCTTCCATTTCGATCCCCGTCTGCCCAACAGTCTTTGCCGTCGCTTTAATCAAAATACGGTCTTCAAGAATCTCAAAATCAATGTCGCAGCCGGTCATAAAAATATTATGGCACATCGGAATCAAGTCTGCTGTTTTCTTTGCGCCGGTAATGCCCCCGACCTGAGCAACGGCAAGGACATCGCCTTTTTTCATGCGCCCGTCTCTCACCAATTCTATGGTTTCTGTCTGCATCAGGATTTCTCCCTTTGCAACAGCGGTTCTCTGCGTCACTGCTTTTTCTCCGACATCGACCATACGGGCTCTGCCGTTTTCGTTCATATGTGTCAGTTCACCCATCGTTAGCCTCCTATCTTTCCCATATCTCGCTCCATCAGTTCGCCCTCACCTAATTTATGGGTCATTGGCTTTGCGGAAATCGCTTCTACGATTGCTGCTTGCAACGCGTTTGGATCGGATATCACGGGCTTCAAATCAAATTCTTGCCTGCTATGAAGACAAGGAAGCGCACAGCCGTCCGCCGTGATTCTTATACGATTACAGTGATCGCAAAAGAGATGGCTCATCGGTTCAATCAGGCCCACTCTTCCTTTTGCCCCCGGAATACGATAATATTTGGCCGGAGCGGAAGGATCATCGCTTTTTTCAGGGACGAGTTCGGGACAGCGTTTCAAAACTTCCAAACCGGAAATGAATTTGCCAAGCGCAAATTCCTGTTGCCCCTCAAAAGGCATCAATTCGATAAAACGCACATCAATCGGACGATCCATCGTCATCATGACAAAATCTCTGATTTCATGATCATTAAATCCCTTAATCAAAACGGAGTTCACTTTGACTTGATCAAAACCAAGATCGAGTGCCGTGTCAAGCCCCATAAACGCCTGTCCGAGCACTCCGCCTCTCGTGATTTCACGATACTTTTCGGAATCAAGGGTATCCATACTGATATTAATCCTTCGAATGCCGGTTTCTTTGAGACTTTGGGCATACAAAGGAAGCAATATTCCATTTGTTGTAAGAGAAAAATCCTTGAGCCCCTGCAGTCTCCCAATTTGTTCGGTAAGATCCAAAAGCCCTTTTCTCACCAAGGGTTCCCCTCCGGTAAGACGAATCTTGTCAATTCCGAGTTCAATCAAAGCCTTCGCAATCGAAACGAATTCTTCAACGCGGAGAATCTCTCCGCATTCTTTTTTTGTAACACCTTCTTCAGGCATACAATACTTGCAACGAAGATTGCAGCGATCCGTGATAGAAATTCGTGCATAATGGATTTTTCTTCCGT
>JAQUBU010000245.1 GCA_028686565.1 Syntrophomonadaceae bacterium | reverse complement strand
TCTCTAAATCTCTTTTTCTTTTCCATGTTGTATAATTCGCCATAATGCCCGTGAATACCTGCTTTTAGGCAGTTTGTTTGCCATTTTTATTTGGGTTTTATTCATGAATATTCACACAGGCTGCTAGATCTCGTCAGGTATGTGCTATGGAGACGAACACCAGTGAACCGCTGATAAAGTGTCGAAAGCGTAGGGATGTCATCAAAACCAGGGGGTAGTCGTTAACCTGGGATAAGTCTGGGGGATACCTGTTTACTGCCCAGGCGGTGGCCGGTACGGAGGCGGCGTGAACTTAGCACAGGCTTTTGTGTGGAACGTGGGAACCTACGACTTCGATGTTAAGGGAGAAATCCAAGTGGTAGACCCACAAGGATGAGAGTACCGATGCGAAGTATAGGGGCGGAACAACCTGTAGTAGTAAAGAAACTCCTGTAATGGGAGTGGAGCGAAGGGGTTGTGTTATCCAGTTTTGAACAGTGGTCAACCGCAAGGGAGGAGCCAATGAACAAAGCAAAACCTTATGAAATTTCCAAACATGTAGTAGTAGAGGCATTTCAAAGAGTAAAAGCAAACAAAGGAGCAGCCGGCATAGACGATGAAAGTTTGGAAAAGTTTGAGGCAGATTTAAAGAACAATCTCTACAAGATCTGGAACAGGATGTCCTCTGGCAGTTATTTTCCACCAGCTGTTAAGGCGGTAGAAATACCGAAGAAAAGCGGAGGAACACGCATACTAGGAGTACCTACTGTAGGGGATCGGGTGGCACAGATGGTAGCTAAAATATACTTTGAGCCACAAGTAGAGCCATATTTTCATCCAGACTCATATGGATATCGACCAGGCAAATCGGCAGTGGATGCGTTGACAATTACCAGGAAGCGTTGCTGGCAGTACGACTGGGTACTGGAATTTGATATCAAAGGTCTGTTTGACAACATCGATCATGAATTACTAATGAAAGCCGTACACAAACATACCGATAATCCATGGGTTGTCCTGTATATCAAAAGGTGGCTTAAAGCACCATTCCAAATGCAGGATGAAACACTCAAGGAGCGGACAAAGGGAACCCCACAAGGAGGAGTGATCAGTCCGGTGTTAGCAAACCTATTTCTTCATTATGCCTTTGATAAGTGGATGGAGATAAATCACCCCAATAAACCATTCGCAAGATATGCTGATGATGGTATAGCGCATTGCCGTAGCAAAGAGGAAGCAGAAAATCTTCGTGCCAGTTTGGAAAAGAGATTTGCAGAATGCGGCTTGGAGCTACATCCAACGAAGACGAAAATTGTCTACTGTAAAGATGACGATAGGCGGGGAAAATATCCAGATACAACATTTGATTTTTTAGGGTATACATTCCGACCACGAAGATCAAAGAACAAATATGGGAAATACTTCATCAACTTTACCCCGGCAGTTAGCAATAAGGCTAAAAAGAGCATGCAACAAACAATTCATGACTGGCGCATGCATTTAAAGCCAGATAAAACTATTGAGGATCTGTCCAATATGTTCAATCCTGTTATCAGAGGTTGGGTTAACTACTACGGACGCTTTTACAAATCAGAAATGTACTCAGTACTAAATCACATGAATCGGGCACTAGTCCGATGGGTCAGGAAAAAGTACAAGAAACTAAACCGAGGAAAACGGAGGGCAAGCAACTGGCTAGGAAAAATAGCCAGGCGTGAACCGAAGCTATTTGTACACTGGCAGATGGGAATTGTTCCTGGGGTTGGATAATGGGAGCCGGATGAGCTGAGAGGTTCAAGTCCGGTTCTGAGAGGGCCTGGGGGTGAGAATCCCCCGGGCTACTTACCGCAATATCTATGTCAAAAGTCACAGGGCCGCTGAAAGAATAATGACAAGTTGTACTAAATACCTTGAGGGTAAATTAAAACTCAAGGTAAACCAGGAAAAGAGCAAAACAGGAAGCCCACTAAAGCTTAAATTCCTTGGATTCACCCTGTACAAAATCGGTAAGAAAATGGGGATACGCCCGCACCAAAAATCTGTAAATAGATTTAAGGAAAAGGTAAGACAAATCACAAGCCGCAAGCGTGGTAGGGCAATCGGTCAGGTTCTGCACGAACTCAAAGTGTTTACCACAGGGTGGTTAGGGTACTACTCCATTGCAGATATGGGAAAAAGAATTTCCGCGCTTAACCAATGGATTAGGCGGAGGATTCGTATGTACCTATGGAAGCAGTGGAAGAAAATAAGTGCTAAATTCGATAACTTGAAACGACTCAAGATACCGAAAGATAAGGCTTGGGAATGGGCAAACACCCGAAAAGGATACTGGCGGATAGCTCATAGCTGGGTACTTACGAGGTCATTAACAAACGAATACCTCGCATCAATCGGATATGATGATATATCCAAAAGATACGAGGCACTGCACTCAAACCATTGAACCGCCGTATACCGAACGGTACGTACGGTGGTGTGAGAGGTCGGCTGCTCAATTAATGGGTAGCCTCCTACTCGATTTTTAATTGTATAATGTATATCCCCAGCTCAGGCGTTGACGGTTTTTAAAGGATAATGTTAAAATAACCAAGATTCACGAGACAAATAAGGAGGGTGAATATATTGCATCTCACCGGAACCATGAAGATTAACCCACAAGGCCATCTGGAAGTGGGTGGAGTTGATACGGTAGATTTAGTTAGAGACTTTGGCACCCCTTTGTGGGTTATGGACGAACAGGGACTGCGGCAGAACTGCAGGAAGATCAAGGAAGCGTTTAGTGCCCTTGGTGATTCGCTGGTGCTATATGCCAGTAAAACATTAAGTAACCTGTCAGTATACCGAATTGTTAAAGAAGAAGGATTAGGTCTGGATGTAGTCTCGGGCGGTGAACTATACACAGCCATTAAGGCTGGATTTCCTATGGAAAAGGTTTATTTCCACGGCAATAATAAAAGCCGTGAAGAGATTATTATGGCTATCGAGGCCGGTGTGGGGCGCATAGTAGTTGATAACTTCTACGAACTCCAACTCTTGAATGCTTGCTGCGAAGAAAAGACCAAGACCCAGAATATTTTATTGCGAATTACGCCAGGGGTTGAAGCACATACTCATGAATATATAAAAACTGGTCAAATCGATTCCAAGTTTGGGTTTACGCTGGGCGATGGTCAGGCTCTGGATGGTGTGAAAGCAGCACTTGCCAGCTCAGCTCTTAAGCTAGCAGGTTTACATTGCCATATAGGCTCCCAGATATTTGAAATGGAATCTTTTGAACACGCCAGTTCCATAATGACGGATTTCCTGGGAACTGTTAAAGAAAGTACAGGACATGAATTCGATGAACTCGATGTGGGCGGGGGGTTTGGAATCTACTATTTCCCGGGTGATGAACCACGTGATCCCGCCGACTGGGCCAGAGCGGTAATGAATACCGTAGGGGCAAAGGTTCAGGAACTGGGTATCAGAATGCCGCGCATAATTGTAGAACCCGGCCGTTCTATTGCCGGGCCTGCAGGAATAACTCTTTATACTGCCGGTTCCTGTAAAGAAGTTAAAGGTATTCGCAAATACATTGCGGTTGATGGAGGCATGACTGATAACCCGCGTCCTGCATTATATGGTTCAAAATATCTGGCTGTGATAGCTAATAAGGCTCTGCACAAACCATTTGAAAAGGTTTCGATTGCCGGCAAATGTTGTGAATCCGGTGATATGCTGATTTGGGACGCGCTTTTGCCGGAGGTTGAAGCAGGAGATATTCTGGCGGTATTTGCTACTGGTGCCTATAATTACGCGATGTCCAGCAACTATAACCGCTTGCCCCGGCCCGCTATGATACTGGTCAATAAAGGAAGTGCCGATTTAATATTAAAAAGGGAAAGTTACGAGGACTTAATTCGTAATGATGTAATGCCGGATAGACTGAATCCAGCTGATTAGTCAGTTCCATAGCCAAATAACTCTCGTAGTTGCTAAAAA
>JAQUBU010000244.1 GCA_028686565.1 Syntrophomonadaceae bacterium | reverse complement strand
ATGAAGGCATTTGCCATTTTCGGCTCGACCGAATCAAAAAGATCGCGATTACCGACATTCCGGTCAAACCGGCTCCGGACAATCTCGATCTTTATCAATACGCAAGAAATGCCCTTTTTATGTATGGGGGCGATACCCAGACATTCACGATCCAATGCTCAAAAGCCATCTTAAATGACGTCGTAGACAAATTCGGCGATCAAATCATCATAACGGACTCCGATGAGACGACCTTTACCACCATAGTTCGCGCAACCACGCAGGGCATGAAAATCTGGGTTCTCAATTACATGACGACCTGCAAAGTACTCGAACCCGCCTGGCTGGTAGAACACGTCAGCAATGAGATCAGAAAAGGGATGGCGAATTACGGGATTTGATTCACACACTTCAGCCTTTAGATTTGAAAATCAATTTAGAGCAGCGCATTCTTTACTATGCCTTTTTCAACAATCCATGAAAAAGAGTAATGAAAAAAACAAGGCTAAAAAACAGGATAGACCCAATCACTCGAAACAAACTTTTAACGATATCCATTCTTCTCTTACCTCCCTTAAATACTGGCAGATCCGTGACGGCTTTTGCATTCACGGGACTATTTCTCTTTTATGATATCTTCAACAACCGAAAAATAAGCAGCACTCTGATCGATCAATATTTCGTCTCTAATTTTACCAACGATTTGCGCGCCTTCCTTTCTAATAGCATAATACAACAACACTATATTCCAATATTGGTACACATGACGGCAAGGCCACAAAAAAACAGCACCCCCAAACGAATCTTGCCGTCGGGCATGCTGTTATATATACTACTGAAGACGTTCAAAACGCTAACATCATAGATATTAGTTGCTTTTTTTATCACTTATTCTTATTCTCCTCGATTTTTTCAATCAGGTCATTTAAGTACAGCCATCGATCCATTTTGAGATCCAGCGCTCTCTCTGTTTCTTCTTTTTCAGCGGCAAGCGCCGAAAGTTTTACGTAATCGCTGCTTTCTGCTTGTATGCGCTTTGCTAAGTCGCTCAGACGCTCTTCCAATTCCGCAATTTCGGCTTCGATTGTTTTGAACTCATGCTGTTCAGAAAACGATAATTTTAATTTCGGTTCACTTCTTTCCCTGCTGCTTGTTGCTTTTTTATCTCCCGCTGGCTTCTCCCGAACGGACACCTCTTTTGCCACGATTCCTGCCAGATAATCGGAATAGTCACCGAGACAGATTTTAATCTCACCATCCTCACCAAACTCAAAAATTGTATCTACCACTTTGTCGAGGAAATACCTATCATGCGATACGGCAACGACCGCACCGTTGAAGCGTTCCAAGTAGTCTTCAAGAATCGCAAGCGTCTGGATATCAAGGTCATTTGTCGGTTCATCCAAAAGCAGAATATTCGGCGCTCCCATCAAAATGCCAAGTAAATAAAGTCGTCTCCGCTCCCCTCCGGACAGCCTGCTAATTGCCGTCCATTGCAAATCCGGGCTGAAAAGAAAACGTTCGAGCATCTGCGCCGCAGTAATCGTTCCCGCCGGCGTTTCAATCACTTCTGCAATCCCTCGGATATAATCAATCACACGCAAAGACAAATCCATATCCTCACAATGCTGTGAGAAGTACCCCATTTTTACCGTTTGCCCTATGATGACTTCGCCGCTGTCTGCTTCCAAGCTGCCACTGGTGATATTGAGCAAGGTTGACTTTCCGCTTCCATTTTTACCGACAATACCAATTCTGGCATTCCGCAGAATAATATGTTCAAAATTGTTTATTACTATTTTATTCCCAAACTTTTTTGTGATATTTTTGATTTCTACGGTCTTTTTACCGAGACGAGAAGACAGCGAATCCATCTCCAGTTTTTCAGCTTCTTCGATTCCGAGGTTTTCTTTTAGGGTTTCAAAGCGTTCGATTCGGCCTTTACTTTTTGTGCTCCTCGCCCTTGCTCCGCGCTTTATCCAGGCAAGCTCTTTTTTATATAGAGTCTGCCGTTTCCTTTCACTCGCAACTTCCATTTCCTCGCGTTCTGCCTTCAATTCAAGATATTTGGAGTAATTCCCCGGGTAGCCATAAAGACTCCCATTTTCAATTTCCACGATTCGATTCGCGACACGATCCAGAAAATAACGGTCATGCGTAACCATGACAATAGCGCCATTGTATTTAATGAGATAGCTTTCGAGCCATTCAATCATTTCGTTGTCAAGGTGATTGGTCGGTTCATCAAGAACAAGCACCTCACAAGGGTGAAGTAATGCGCCGGCAATAGCAACCCGCTTTTTTTGCCCCCCCGACAAGGTGCCCATCTTCTTGTCAAATTCTGTGATCCCAAGTTTCGTAAGAATGGTTTTCGCTTCGTACGACTTGCTTTCCGCCACTTCGTGGGAAACCTCATAAAAGACCTGCTCCAAGATAGTCAGATCTTCTTGGCAGGTCGGATTTTGCGGCAAATATTCAATCCTTAAATTTGGATTTTTAATCAGTTTACCGGAATCTGCTTCTTCTTGCTTTGCCAGAATCTTTAAAAACGTAGATTTCCCGGTCCCGTTGATCCCGATGACTCCGATTTTATCGCCTTCGTTTATATATAATGTAATATCTGAAAGCAATGGTTTTTCTGTATAGCTCTTGTTTATGTTTTCTGCAGCCAGCAGCATGTTTTTTTCTCCTATTCCATGAAATTCTTCTCTCCTATCCTACCACATCAAACTAGCGAAATGCCATTTTTTTCGCCATATACACCATTTCACAGTTCAAAGTTATCTAAAACCCTTTCTGAAATTCAAAAAAAGTATAACTTTCTGAAATCCAAAAAGGAATGTCGCTCCGTGCGAATCCAGAACCCACTTATTTCAACGTTTTTGTTTTCAATTTATTCCTCCCGTTATTGCAAATTTGAAAAGTTATCTAAAACACCCCCTCAAATTGAAAAAAAGTATAACTTTTCACCTAAAGTTATACTTTTGGGCTCATAATTTTTGAATTTTAGATAACTCCGAGGAGAAAAAACAGGAAGCAAAAACGAATTTTCCCAAAGAACGCTTAAATTTCAACGTTCTTAAGAATTGAATCTAAGCACCGCCGAGCAGAGGTTATAAGGGAGTTATCTAAAACTCACTAATTAAAGGCAATTTTAGATAACTTTCCACAAAAAAATCACACACACACTACACAAACTGAAATTAAAAGCGCTTTTTGATAACTTCGCACACGGAAAGTTGAGAACCATCACTTTTGTCACCACGCGCAGTGATTCAATTAACTCTCTCAGCACATTTCCCTTAAATTTTAGCTGTTTTCATTATTCTTTAATTCTGCCAAGTTTGCTTCCGCTGAGTCTGCATTTTCTTCGTCATTGCTACTCTCTTTGCTCTTTAATGCTGCCAAGCTTGTCTTTGCTGGCTCGCCAGCTTCTTCGCCATTGATATTCTCTTTGTTCTTTAATGCCAAAGCGTTTAGCAAATCGCTCGCGCTTTCGCCATCAGCCGGATAAGTAGAAAAGGCATGAGAAATATGATAGTGCAACATATTGGGTTCGGCTGCTTTAAACTCTTCAAATTTTGCATTGATTTTAGCGATGATTTTTTCCGTCTGGTTTTGATCGCAAAAGGGGAAAAACCCAAGATGACTTTGGTATCCATGCTGTATATACAAATCCGATTCCCAAAAAAGGGAATTCAATTCTTGATACAAATGTTCCGCAAAATGATAGAACGCATATTTGGGAGATTCCCATTCTTCGGTACCACTCGAATAAAACTGAACCATCAACAAAGAAAACTGGTATTTTCCTTTCTGTGCTTTATAGATCTCGCTGTCAAGAAAACTTTTTAAATTGAATTTCAAGACGGTCATCTCCGTCAAACTTTCAATATTGATATATTTTAATATTTTCTCTTTCAAATACTCATCAGAAAAAGGCTTAAGGATGTAATCTGCTGCGCCTTCAAGGAGGCAACGGGTTATGACATCTTTTTTGCTTATTGAAGTCAGCATGACA
>JAQUBU010000022.1 GCA_028686565.1 Syntrophomonadaceae bacterium | reverse complement strand
ACAATAAAGACTTCTTCATCAAAGCGAACATCTTGCCATTTAAGGTCTTTAAGCTCGCTGGGTATCCTCAAGCCGCCAAACCGTGCCAAGCCAAACAAGAGCCGCCATTCTGTACTCGGGCAATGCTCAAGCACCTTTTGCGATATTTCAGGGCTAACAAAAAACACTCGGTCGGGGTCTGTCTATGTTATCATATGTGCTGATGGTGGGGCTAATTACGCAAGGCAAATGGGAATTAATCCTGATTATATTATTGGCGACCTTGATTCAATATTGCCAGAAGTCAAGGAATACTATGCCGGTAAGCAAGTAAAATATCAAAAATACCCGCGCCGCAAGGATTTTACCGATTTACATCTGGCTATGTCACTGGCGGATAAATTAGGTGCAAATGAAATAATTCTTATCGGCAGTTTGGGGAAAAGATTGGATCATACTTTAGCCAATATCTATTGCGGAATAGAGATGCTAAAAAGGGGTAAACGAATTATGCACTATTCGCCAAGCTGTACCGTATATCTGATAGCCGATTCTTTGCTGTTTAGAGGTAAAGCAGGCGATTTGATCTCAGTCCTGACCCTGAGTGAAAAAGCCGTCGGGGTTTATGAAAGAGGATTTGAGTATCCCCTGGAGGATGTTGAAATGGAATACGGCATTCCTTACGGAATATCTAATGTATTATGCAAGGACTCTGGAGAAATAGGACTGCAAGCAGGAATCCTGGCTGTATTCCATTACCGCATTCAGGATAACAACTAATTATATTGATGGGGTAAAAATATTAGCTAATCACCCATGCCCGGAGGACACAACCACCGATGAGAATGTGTAAAGATTGCCGCGCTGCGCTCGCAATTATCACGGGTAATAACCCGCCACGATAAATGAAAAGCGTTAGAGCATTTTTCATTTACATAATCAATTACCGGGGAAGATTGCCGCGCTGCGCTCGCAATGACAGGTTGGCGCTGCGCTCGCAATGACAATTACGCTATTTCATAGCAATGACAAGTACGCTAGTTTCATAACAATGACAGGTTGGCGCTGCGCTTACAATGACAAGTACGCTATTTCATAACAATGACAGGGCGGCGTAGCCGCCTTCGCGCGAATGAAAGATGGTATGCTTAGTGTTTCTCTGCTGGCTATTTTCGTATTAACTGTTTAGGGAGGAAAATTATTTGGATACTAGTATTCTATCCGGAATTTTTGCCAGCCCTTGGGATATACTCCGCAGTTTACTGGATATAGTGATAGTTGCATATGTGTTCTACCGCATTTTGCGCTGGATAAGCGGCACCCGGGCGGAACAACTGCTCCGGGGGTTAATTTTGCTGTTGCTGTTTTCGCTAGCTGCCAACTATTTAAGATTGGATATGGTTAAATGGCTGGTGGAAAAAGTATGGATAGTGTTTGCAATCACCATTCCTATTGTATTTCAGCCCGAGCTGCGACGGCTTTTGGAACAGATAGGCCGAGGCAGTTTTTTTGCCGGTTCCAATATAGAGATGGAAGAATATGAATCCATAATTAATGAAATTGTTGATGCGGTTGCTGTATTATCGCGTAATCAGGTGGGGGCCCTGATAATATTTACACGGGAAACGGGCATAGGAGAGTACCTGGAAAGCGGAGTTTTACTGGACTCTTTAGTTTCATCGGGTCTGCTGGTTAATATTTTTGTGCCTAATTCACCTTTGCACGATGGTGCATGCATTATAAGCGGCGGAAGAATACAAAAGGCTTCGTGTTTCTTGCCCTTAAGCGATAATCCCGGTCTCGATAAGGAATTGGGCACTCGTCACCGGGCCGGTCTGGGAATCACCGAAGTATCTGATGCCCTGGCGTTAATGGTATCAGAAGAAACGGGTACCATATCACTGGCCAAAGAAGGGCAGCTGCAGCGTTATTTGGATACCCGCAGCCTCAAGGAACTTCTGCGCAAGGATCTATTGCTCCAGGAAAAATGGAGCGATACAGTGCGAAGGAGGTGGGCTGATGAATTTAAGACCACAAAACAAAACAATAGGTCTTAAAGTAATTTCGGTAATATTTGCGGTTTTATTGTGGCTTTATGTGGCAAATCATGGTGAACTTACGACCAGTCGTGATTCGATTAACGTACAGCTCCAGTATCGTAACCTTGCTGAAGGATTTAGTATAAAAGGGCCAGAATCGGTGGAAGTCAAACTTTGGGGCAATTTACGGGAAAATCGGGATGTTGTAGCATATGCCGATATGACCGGATTTGGCTTGGGCAGCCACCGTGTTTCAGTGAAGCTTGAGCCGGTGTCAGGGGTTATTTTGACCAGTGTAAAACCGAACCAGGTTGAAGTGCTCATAAATAAATTAAAAGAAGAAACACTACCGGTAAAATATTTAGTTACCCAGAGCCCTCCGGCAGGTTACGAGTTGCTTGATATAATCACTGTACCCGACAAATGTATACTTAAAGGGGAAGAAACAGCACTAAAGGATGTAGCAGAGGTAGTAGCTGATGTAAAGCTTGGCGGTGTAAAAGAATTTACATCACTTAAAGTTCCGATTTTAGCCAAAGATGCAGGGGGCAGAGTGTTAAGCCGGGGAATAAGAACAGTTCCGGAAGAGGTGCTGATATATGCAGTAGTCGGGCAAGTGCAAAGCAGCAAACAAGTAAAAATTAAAACCACCCTCAGCGGAGTTCTGGAATCGGAATATCAATTGAGTAAGATAGAAACAAATGTGGATCATATAACGATTTTGGGCAATAAGGCCCAAACAGAAGGAATTGTGGAGATCAGTACTCATGCCATTGACTTGAATGGCAAAAAAGAATCCTTCAGTCAGGATATTGATTTAATTTTACCTACCGGAATAAAAGCTTATCCTACAAGAGTATTGGTCCATGTGGAAATCAAGAAAAATACTGAAAACGAGGTTGAAGAATGAAACTTAGGGTAAGAGAGATTAAACTGCCCTTGGAACATGATAAAGACCAATTAAGGGATGCTGTTGCCCGGCGCCTGGGCATCAGCAATAATGAAATATCTGAACTGAAGCTGGTGAAAAAGGCTGTTGATGCGCGGCGCAAGACTATTTCTTTTAGCTATACCGTTGATGTGGATTTGGACAATGATATTAAACTTTCACCAAAAGCCATGAAATCTGTCAGTATAGTTGATGCAGCAACTCAAAATGCAAGCACCATGCCTGCCGGTTCCAAGAAACTGACCCATTCACCGCTGGTTGTGGGGGCCGGACCAGCCGGCCTTTTTTGTGCTCTGTATCTAGCCCGAAATGGCTATAAACCAGTAGTTTTTGAACGGGGACAAGATATGGACAGGCGGGTAACCAGTGTAAATAAATTTTGGCGGCAGGGGGTGTTGAACCCTGCCTCCAATGCTCAATTCGGCGAAGGAGGGGCTGGTGCCTTTTCCGATGGCAAGCTCACTGCCCGCAGTGCTGACGAACGTATTCCCTACATTATGAAGACATTTGTTAAGTATGGAGCCAATGAAGAAATACTCTATGTTAAAAAGCCCCATTTGGGAACCGATGTAATACGGGATATAATCAAAAAAATAAGACAGGAAATTTTATCTCTTGGCGGGGAATTCTATTTTGATGCTTGCATGACTGATATAAATATTAACCAATCGCGGCTAAGAAGCATAATAATAAACAATGAAACAGAAGTACCCTGTTCGCTGTTGGTACTGGCGGTGGGGAACAGTGCCCGTGATGTTTATCGCTTGCTTTACAACAATAATATCAATATGCAGAGCAAGGCATTTGCAGTAGGTGTAAGGATAGAACATAAACAAGAACTAATTGACAGAATCCAATATGGCAGTTTTGCCGGCCATCCGCAGCTTGGAGCAGCCGACTATCATCTTACTTATCAGGACACGGTGAGTGGCAGATCCTTTTATACCTTCTGTATGTGCCCGGGAGGTTATGTGATTGCAGCCGCATCAGGAACAGGGCAGGTAGTTACCAATGGCATGAGCTACCTGGCTCGCAATACTGGAATTGCCAACTGTGCCTTGGTGGCTACGGTTAACCCTTCTGATTGGGATAACCGGGTTCTGGGCGGAGTAGAATTCCAGGAAAAGCTGGAGAAACGGGCATTTAACCTGGGAGGCGGACAGTTTCGCGCTCCTGCTCAGTACCTAAAAGATTTTTTAGCAGCCAAAAAATCGGTAAACATGGAAAAATCCCTGGCTACTTATAGACCTGGAGTAACCGCAGCTAACCTTTGGGAATTATTCCCGCAGGGTATTTGTGAAACCATGAGCCGGGGTATAAAACATTGGGATCAAAAACTGCAAGGCTTTATTAATGAAACAGCGGTTTTGACCGGAGCAGAAACTCGTACCTCCGCACCCTTGCGAATCGAGCGAAATGAGGAAATGACTTCCACAAGCATTGCCAACCTCTATCCCTGCGGGGAAGGTGCTGGTTATGCAGGAGGAATTATTAGTTCAGCGCTGGATGGTTTGAAGATCGCTGAAAATATTATTGCCACTTATCGGAAACCAGAAAAAGATATAAATATTGCAAGCGATAATATTTTGAACGCACGTGAGCTTTTAAACAAATGATTAGAACGGAAAAAATGTAAATAAATGGAAAACAGCTTCAAATAAAAATAGAACTAATCAATGATTTAGAATAAAATATAGCTTATGGGCAATAAAATTTGTCTGCCCCCCTGGCTTTTAAACGTCTGTTTATTCGCTCCAACTTTGATTAAATTAAAAGGTAGGGAGGAGGCGTTAGGGGCAATTAGCAGCTGGATTTTTAGGTGCTTGCCTCCTTGCTGCTTGTGGGGTATGCCCGTGGGTATATCCATAGCAAGCTTAATAGTGACTCGAAGAGAGAACGCCCTTCTTCCCGCTCTGTGTACATAGGTATAGGGCGGGATGCCAGCAGTAAATATACTGATGGTTTTAATATGAAATATCGGGAGGAAAATATAGTGGGAGTGTTGTTTGGTACCGATGGAGTAAGAGGAGTTGCCAATGTTGAACTTTCGCCGGAAATGGCCTTTAAATTAGGGAGGGCAGGCAGTTATATGCTGGCGAAGAGCACTGCGAGCAGCCGCCCCCGCATTCTTGTAGGCAAGGATACGCGAATATCCGGAGACATGCTGGAAGCAGCTCTGATTGCGGGAATTTGTTCAACAGGAGCAGATGTTTTAACAGTAGGGGTTATTCCCACTCCGGCTGTTGCTTATTTGACACAGAAATATGAAGCATCTTGCGGAATAGTCATATCCGCATCACATAATCCAGTACAAGACAATGGAATCAAATTTTTTGGCTCCAGCGGTTATAAATTACCCGATGAGTTAGAGACTGAAATCGAAGACTTGGTTCATAAAGGGACAGAAGATCTTACCCGTCCTCAGGGTGAAGAAGTAGGCAGAGTATATGATGTTGCACAAGCTGTAGATAGTTATCTCGATTACCTTATTTCCTGTTTTACCCTGGAAGGAAGTCTTAGTGATATTACCATCGTTGTGGACTGTGCTAATGGAGCGGCCTTTGCAGTGGGACCACAAATGTGGCGCAGGCTGGGTGCCCGGGTTATAGCCATAAACGATAAGCCCAATGGACTTAATATCAATGATAAATGTGGTTCTACTTATACTGAAAGCTTAAAGAAGACAATTATTCAATATAAAGCTGATATTGGCATTGCCTATGATGGAGATGCTGACCGCTGCATCGCAATCGATGAATGCGGGAATGAATTGGACGGCGACCATATACTATTGATTTGTGCCCAGGATATGATCAGCCGTGCCCAGCTTAATCCCCCTTTGGTAGTAGCAACGGTTATGAGCAACATCGGTCTGGATATCGCCCTGAGGCGCGAAAATATAGCGGTGCAAAGCTGTAAAGTAGGTGACCGCTATGTTCTGGAGAAAATGAAAGAGACAGGGGCTTTGCTAGGTGGCGAGCAGTCCGGGCATATTATATTCTCGCAATTTGCCACTACGGGAGATGGGCTGCTGACTTCGCTGAAATTGGTCGAGTTTATGAAACGTTCCGGCTTAGCACTATCCGAGCTGGCCAGGGGTTTGGAGAAACAGCCCCAGATGCTGGTTAATGTGCGGATGGATAACAAAGAAGAAATTCTTTCCCGCCCGCTGGTACAGCTTGCCCTGAAGAGGGCGGAGGAAAAGCTTGGTGATTGTGGTAAACTGGTGGTTAGACCATCAGGTACGGAACCACTGGTCAGGATTATGGCGCAGGGTCCCGAACAATATTTATTGGAAGAGGTGATTGATGATATTAAGCAAGCTGTAGAAACAGCCCAACAATTATAAAGCCCATTGGGGCTAAAGCGCCTGACCCCTTTTAAAAAATTTTAGATTTTGGATTTTGAATTAGAAATTAATGAAGGGATTGCTATGCAATCCCAACCATCATTCAAAATTAAGAATTAAGAATTCAAAATTTAAGAAGGGGTGACGAGGAGGGGGCTTATCGAACTATCGGCGGATACCCCCCGGTGCGGCCACCATCGTTAGTATGGCTGTAAAGACGGCTGGCAACAGCCGGGACAGAAAGCCATATTGTGGTTTAAGAAATTATGAATTATGAATTTTTAATTAAGGAAGGAAAGCTTCCGCTTTCCATATATAAACAAGATTTTAAAACTTGTTTGGATAACAGAGCTTTCTCATCATTGCTTGTGCCTGTTATTCGCAAGGAGTCAATGGATTATAGTTCCCAATATTAAACATGGATTCATAATCAAGGGATTGCTCAGCAATCTTACAACAATTCAAAATTAAAAATTAAGAATTAAAAATTTAACCGGAGGTTAATATATGTGTGGAATAATGGGATATGCCGGCAGCGGTAATGCTGTACCGGTAATAATAGATGGCTTGGCGAAACTTGAATATCGGGGCTATGACTCCGCAGGTATTGCCATATACCAGGATGGAGATTTGGTAGTAACCAAGAAAAAAGGGCGATTGGCCGACATGGTAAATGAGCTGGGTGAGTGGCCGCAAAGCATTCTGGGTATAGGACACACCCGCTGGGCAACCCATGGCGTACCCAGTGACCACAATGCTCATCCCCATATGGATTGCCATGGCCGTATAGCATTGGTGCATAACGGGATAATAGAAAATTATGCCCCTTTGCGCAAGGAACTGATATTGGAAGGACATGATTTTGTCTCTGAAACCGATACGGAGGTTATGGCCCATCTTGTTGAAAAGTATTATGACGGTTCCTTGGAAGAAGCGGTGCGCAAAGCCTTGAGTTGTGTTTACGGTTCTTTTGCCATAGTGGTGATAAGTGCTGATGAACCCGACAAAATAATCGCCGCCAAAAAGGCCAGTCCTCTGGTAGTAGGCTTAGGTGACGGAGAAAACTATCTGGCATCTGATATCCCGGCTATTTTAAGCAGAACCAGAAGGGTATATATTATTGAAGATAATGAATTTGTGGTATTAACCAGCAATTCAGTTGCCATTAGTGATTTTGACGGCAATCCCATAGAAAAGGAAGTTCTTGAGGTTGACTGGGATATGGAAGCTGCCGAAAAGGGTGGGTTTGAGCACTTTATGCTCAAAGAAATCCACGAACAGCCGGAAGCCATCCGCAAAACCTTGAGCGGCAGGATAAAAGATGCCCGGGTCGATTTTAGCGATCTCAATTTTGCTGATTATCTGCAAAATACCTCGAAAATATTCATTGTTGCCTGTGGGACCGCTTATCATGCGGGTCTGGTAGGGCGCATGGCAATTGAAAAACTTGCTGCCGTGCCGGTGGAAACAGATATAGCTTCCGAATTTCGCTACCGTCGGGTTTTATGGAAACCCGGTGACCTCATGATAGTTATAAGCCAGTCAGGAGAAACCGCTGACACCTTGGCAGCCCTGCGGGAAGCCAAACGCAACGGCATCAAGGTTCTGGCCGTAACCAATGTAGTAGGAAGTGCAGTAGCCCGTGAAGCCGATTGGGTGATATTTACCCATGCTGGTCCGGAAATTGCTGTAGCCTCAACCAAAGCTTACTCTACCCAGTTGGTTGTTATGTATTTGCTGGCCTTGTACATGGCAGACCTGCGCAAAAGCTATGATGCTGAGAAAATCAGCAAAATGGTTACTGAGCTGCTTTATATTGATACCCTGGTGGAACAGGTCCTGCAGGAACAGGATAAGATTAAAGCTCTGGCGGAAAAATATCAGGGTGTTCAGGATACCTTCTTCCTGGGGCGCGGTCTTGATTATGCGGTGGCAATGGAGGGAGCCTTGAAATTAAAAGAAATTTCCTATGTTCATGCAGAAGCTTATGCAGCAGGGGAATTGAAACACGGCCCCCTGGCTTTAATAGATGATGGAGTGCCGGTTTTGGCTCTAATTACCCAGGATAAACTGGTGGAAAAAACCATGTCCAATATCAAAGAAGTAAAAGCTCGTGGTGCAATAGTAGTAGCTGTATGCAAGGAAAACCTGCAGGAGGCCTGCCAGGAATGTGATGAGCAGATTCTTCTGCCCCGGGTAAATCCCCTGCTGGCTCCTATAGTATCAGTAATACCCTTGCAGATATTTTCATACTATATGGCTATCTTCCGGGGCGCTGATGTTGATAAGCCAAGGAACCTCGCGAAGAGCGTGACGGTGGAATAGAAACCATGGTAAAATAGACATGCATGAGATTGAAGATAATGAGGGTATTATGAATCAAATCGAAAAGATATTGCTTGCAATTCTCACTGGCTTATCTGATCAGAATATTGCCTTTAATGATTTGTGTAGACTTTTAGCAAGCTTTGGTTTTGAGGAAAGAGTGAAAGGAAGCCATCATATCTTTTTTAGACAAGGAATTGAAGAAATTATTAACATTCAACCCAAAGGATCAGTGGCAAAAGCTTATCAAGTAAAGCAAATAAGAGATATCTTTTTAAAATACAAACTTGGGGGAACTAAAAATGTATAAGTATGAGATTATTGTTTACTGGAGCGAAGAAGATCAATCATATATTGCAGAAGTTCCGGAACTGCCAGGATGCATGGCTGATGGTTCAAACTATCAGGATGCTATAAGTAATGCAGAACTGGTTATTTCGGAATGGATAGAAACAGCAAGAGTTTTGGGGCGAGCCATTCCTGAAGCAAAAGGTAAACTAGCTTATGCATAGAATTCAGTATTCCAGGAAGGCATTGATTTTCTGCTGTCATTAAGAGGATTGCATTTGCTTGACCCCATTGCTATATAGCCAATAATTAATATAACGAGGCGAAAAGATCGCCCCGGCTTCTTTAAGCGGCCGGGTTCCTATTAACAAAACAGGCGCCGGGTTCTCTTAAATTGTTTCGACTCCCAGTTGAGAATGGTAGATTAACTGTGGCGTTGTAAAGTTTAAGGCTTATCTGACATATGAAATATGTTTTATCTTTTACCTTCCCTCAGACATGTTGTTTGGGGGATTCTCTATTTAGGAAGGGGCTTATTCCTGCATAAAAACAGATACACAGAAAAAATTGGAGGATATTGAAAGATTTTATAGAAGATTTCAGATAACTACTTTATTTTCCAGAAGGCCTTATTTAACAAGTAAATATTATCTGTGTATTTTTCAAATGCGCCGGAGAGTAAAAGAGCAGCTGAAAAAGATCGGCGGCATGGAGTTCTATGATGTGAACTTTTCCTATATTGAAAATGAAACTTTTAACGAAGAATACCTATCCGTGCCTGAACAGGGCGGCGGCAAGCTGATCCCTGAAGGTATGGGCAAGCCGGGTCATATCTATCAGTTTCTCATGGCAAGTCCGGAATGATTGGCGTATACAAGCTGGAAATGCAGATGACCGCCGGGAACGGCAAGTTTGAGAGAACTGGTATTGGTTCGGATCGGGAGGCGAGGGAAGCGGTAGATACGGCATACCGATATCTGAAAGCTAATGGAAAAAATATCAGTGCTTCCATCAGCACAACCACTAAAGATTATCTTATACACGTTCAGGATTTAAATGGTATAGGAATGACTAAACGCTTAACCTTGCCGGCTCTCGTAGCAATATGTTCTGTTGCTCTGAATAAACCGGCTCTGAGTAGTGCTGTAGTGCTGGGTGACTTGAGTATCGGCGGCACGATTATAAAGGTTGAGGAACTTGCCAATACCTTGCAGGTCTGCTTGGACAGCGGTGCCAAGAAAGTTCTGATACCGATTACATCTGCAGTTGATTTGGGAACCGTTCCTTCGGAACTGATTGGCTGTTTTAATATTATCTTCTACCAGAGTGCCGAGGACGCTGCGTTTAAGGCATTGGGAGTTGAGTAAGTGGAATATATGGATAAGTTTTTACCTAACTGGCGAGTGGTCAAAGATGAATTAAATAGCTTTATTATGGATCTTTATCTTGAGTAATAGAAGCCTCCTTGGCTCATGAAGGTTTGGTGATAGGCATACCTTCATGAAAGATAATCCGGATAATTACAATTTCCTAAATTATATGACAACATACATTATGCAGTATGCAAACAAATATTCTCCGCTAGAATTTTCTCTATTTAGTTGCCCCTGAAAAACTCGTAAAATCTAAATGTGGGATGCATAAATATTTAAGCGGAAAGTCTTCGCATGGAAAACACCTTCAGCTTGTCTCGCAGTTCAAGGGGTACCGGGCAAAATACACATCCTTGTTCCGTTGCCCTCTCGCGACATCCGTGTCGCTCGCCCCCTTTCACTTGCTTGCCTTCGCTGGATGTTATTGCCATGCTCCGCCAACATCCGCACTCATATTTATGCATCCCAGATTATCGAACAGGGAGTTTTTCAGGAGCAACTATTTAATTAAGCTTCTTTTTAATATCCTGAAAGCAATTATATTCTAATCGTTTCTCATGCTGAAGTCTGCCAACAACAATCCCAGGGTCAATACTTACCTTTTCTGCAAACCGAACGATACTATTACTAGAAAATTGACCCTTCTCAATGAATTTATTGTAGCTAGCCCAAGGAATCAAGCAATTAGTTGAAAATTCATCGGCTTCTTCTTCAAATTCTGTCTTGTTTCCTAGTTCAACAAAAGCCTCTTTTCTACTGTGTAATAATATGTGCCCAAGTTCATGGAAGAAACTGAACCAGAAAATATCAGCATATTGGTATCGTTTGCTTAGTTGAATCATTGCTTTTCTGGGATTTAGCCATTTGGTTGCTCCTTGGGCAAATGTCTTCGGAAGATATAATCCGGCAAGCCAAATTAGGACGCTGGCGTATGCGCCAGCTATAGAGAATCGGTCCTGGTTTGTCTGGTTGATAAGTATTGCGCTTTGAAGGAGGGCTTAGGTTTTAGTGAATCATCGGGTAATATCCATTACCAGGAACTGCTTCAAAATGGACATTGCTGATGTAGGAACGAATAGGTTCAGCCTTCCCGTTCCTACCACCATTATTATTCCAACTATAAAAGAAATATAATATAAATGAGGATAATATAATTTATATAATTTAGTTAGGTTATAATATAATTATATTGATTTAGTAAGTTATAATTATAAGTGATTAGATAAAAAACTATTTGCTTTTGGGAGGAAATATTTATGTGTAAATGTCAAAAAGAAAGTACTTGCATTAATCCAGAAAAGCTTCAGGGAAAGCCTGGTGAATGCAGCCCTGAACAAATTAAAGAATGCCATGGACAAGAAATAGAGAAAAAGTGCTCATGCCAGAAAGACGAGGATTAACCAGTAATAACAAGATATTGCCAGTCATTAAAACAGAGGCTGCACCTCGATCCGTTTTAAGATTGGGACAGCCTCTGTACCAATATGGGTAAGTTTTGGGACCGTTTCTTGAACACATCCCCTTAACACAACTACACGATGGGCATGGGGAACCTGGGGTTTTGATAGTTATCTGTCAGGAAACGACTCTGTTCCTGGTCAAACAGCTTGTTATACTCAGCTGTGTTTACATAAGCATCATAGACAGCGTAGGGGTATATGGGAACCAGGAAAAGCAACCATCTTGGGTCAACAATCGATGCGGCCTGAGCAAATTTTCCCCATAGGGTCAGATGGACAGCAGAAAGAAAGTGCGCCATATATGAAGTTCCAATCCACCATATCAATAGATAAAAGCTGGTGGGTATCCGGTGGGTATAAAGGTGACCCAGCCCGGGCATAAAAAGGGACCAGGACGCTGCCACCCAGGGATTTCTTTTATCAATAAACCCTATATCCCAAGTTGCTATTTTAAAAGGGATAATTGCCGAATCCTCCCGGGCAGCGATTAAAGCATATTTGTTTAAATCAACGGTGAGCTGATAGCTGCTATAAATTGCAAAAAGCTGCAGAGGAGCATAAAGAAGCAGCCACCTGATATCAAGGATTTGTTTTGCCAGGTCAATTTGACCGGTAAGTCCAAATATTATTGCTTCGTTGATATGTGCCATGAGATTTACAATAGTGGCTCCGATTATCAGAAGAAAACCTTTAATATAACTGCCCATGATCAGAAAACCCAAACCCGGAAACATTGCAGACCAAAAGGCAGTTACCCAGGGGTTTTTCAGGTGCAGCAGGTTTATCGTGAGCTCGCTGACGATTCCCTTGGGACGACGTTTGCTTCTTATCGATTCGGATTGCTTCTTTTCCATGACTCGCCGCCCCCCTTTCTGATAGAATTGCGTAACCGGTCCAGCTTGCCTACACCCAGGGCCATATTATCCCAGAGTACCTTCTCCACCATTTCATATTGATTGGGTTCGCAGAAAATGGTTAATACCACTTCTGTGTTACTTTCCCCAGTCTTTTGCTGATTGCGGGTTGCTTTTTCCTTCTTGCGATTACGAATCCTGCCATAAAAGTAGTCAAGCAAAAAGCCCAGAAATGCGCCGCCGAATAAACCTATTAATCCCCAGGTAATTGGTCCCCATTTTAAAATAAAGCCATAAATAACACCCAATTCCATAAATACTGCACCCAGAACCGCGGCTCCGTCAAATAAACTGATCCCATCTGCACGGTGGATGGTATCCAGCACCATTCTCTCTTCAACCCTTTTGTCCAAAGGAACAGCCAGGATATGCTCTCGGGCAATTCCCCGCTTCTCCAGATCAGTAATGGCCAGCTCAAGAAAGGCTGAATAATCAAAAGATGCATATACGTACACAAACGGACCTCCCCGTTATTATTTCGGCATTGGGAAATTAAGGCTCTGATAATTATCGGTGATGAATCTTTGTTGCTCGTGGTCGTATAATTGATTATATGCCACAGCATTTACATAGGAATCGTATATAGAAAATACATAAACAGAGGGCAAAAAGATCAACCATTCAGGATTTGTAATTGCCATGGCCCCTCCGAAGTTTCCCATAGCAGTCAAGTGGATGCATTGGAAAAGGTGTCCCATGTAAGCGATGATTATCCACCACATTAGAGTATAAAAACTGGTGGGGATTCGATGAGTATATAAATGACCCAAACCGGGGGCCAGGCAGGATAATGCCGCTGCCACCCAGGGCTTCCGTTTGTCTAAAAAGGCAATATCCGAACCGCTGATACTAAAGGGAATCATGCCAGAGTCTTCCCTATCCGCCAAAACAGAGTATTTATTAAGATCCACAGCAAGCTGGCGTCCTCCCCAGATGGAAAAGATATATATTGGTACATAATAGAGCAGCCAATTAATATCGACCACTTGTTTAGCCAGCTCAAAACGTCCGGTAAGGCTGTATAATATCCCCAGGTTTAACTTGGCGTTAACATTTATAAATGCTTCCAGGAATATTAGAATGAATCCTTTTATGTAACTGCCCAGGCTAATGTAAGCATAGCCAAGATATGATGCTGACCACCAAGCTATCACCCACGGCATTCTAAGGTGAATAAAATTGATAGTGAGGGGCTTTACTAGGCCCTTCGGACGGCGCAGATTCCTAATTGGTTCACGCTGCTTCTTTTCCAATCTTTCTTCTCGCTTACAAGTTTTACTTAGTATTAACGGTTGCCTTGGGTTTTACACAACTAATTATGAACCTTCCTGGTATAGTTACATTAAAAATTAGTAATTGCGATGAACTTAAAATATTATGTAGCTTCATCTTATGATGCGGGAATACTTGGGCTCTAAAAAAAAAGTACGCCTGCTTTTACGGCAGGCGTACTTTTTAAGCTCTTTTTTCTTGTCTTTATGTTTCCCGGCATGCTGGTTTATTGCTACCGGAATTCTGATTTTGGGTTTTTTAATCATTTGGCTTCACCTCATGGTTTTTTAGCTCATAACTTAAATTGTTTATCAAACATTTCCATAAACCGTTCAAAACCTTCTGCATCTCCCTGTTCTTCCAGCAGAGGACGCTTAAATACCAGAACATCTGTCTTTCTTTTTTCATCCAAAACTCTTAAAGTAGCTAACACTTCTGTTAAGATTAACTTTTGGGAGTTCTTGCTTTCAAATTCATAGGAGTGTTCAATTTTTGCAAATTCATCCGGTTTTATCTGGTGGATTCGTATTTGGCCATCATCATCAATTTGACACCAAATGATAGATGAAGTCATTAAAAAAACATTTTCCTCCCTAAAAAATTTCTTTGCCCATTGATTGCCCCCCCGGTACCATCTGTACCAGGCCTTCAGCTCTCCGGCGAGCAGGAGACGTTCCCTGATAATAGGAAAGGTGATCTCGCTTTTGTATAATTGGGTCTCAATTAACTTTAGCTGTTCGGTCATGTAAACCTCCTATAATTTTTTAGTAAATATCAGAAAAACAAATTATAACGGTTTGAATTTAAAAGGGTGTTTGCTAATAAGAATTTCAATTACTCTTGACTGGATTTCAAGTAACTGTGTAATTCCTCTTTGCGTGGCAGCCGACCGGCAATTTTCACCTGTCCATCAACAACCAGAGCGGGGGTTGAGATAATCTTGTAACTCATTATTTGCTTGATATCCTGTACCTTGGACACATCGGCAGCGATATCAAGTTCGGCCAGTGCATTGTATACGTCTTTCTCCAATTGTTTGCATTTAGTGCAGCCAGTTCCCAATACTTCAATTTTCATTTTTAACACCCTCTCATAAACATATTTTGTGCGAATACTTTTTATTCTATCTTACAATTTGTGCCTAGTTTTCGTTTACAGGCTTCTCCGTCAATACAAGGAATACGTGAATGTTCCCCAGCTAATTCGGGAATCTCTTCGAGCGGCTTATCAATATACTCTTGGAATTCGTCCATAGTATTATTTAACAATACCTTATTTAGACTGCATATGCTACGCTGACCTTCTTTACGTTCGTTGACCAGCCCGGCATATTTCAGCACTTTTAGATGCTGAGATATACGAGGTTGACTGATTTGCATGATTTCCTCAAGGTCGCATACGCATAACTCTTTGATCGACAAGAGCTTGATGATTTTCAAGCGGGTGGGTTCGCCCAGGGCTTTAAATATAGTTTCAAACATATTTTGCTCCTTGTTTATCTAATTTTTCCCCTATAGCCGGTATATTAATAGTGAACAAAGTTTAAAAAAATTATATCATGGGGGAGAATGTATTGTATATTTATAAGTATATGCTTATATCATTAATAGAGTCAATGTTAGTAATGTTTATTATTTGCGTACTAAACTATAGAAATTAATTTAAGATGCGTGTTCAGAAAAAAGCTATAGTATAAATGGATTTGCTTGGATTTTGTTTAAGTACCGGATGAAACTGCGCAGTAGTTTCAACATACTGCTGCAACGAGGCTGCGCCTCGTCATAATTCGCTGTCTGTTTTGAACCCGAACGATAAAAGAAGCGGGGGACATCTTTTTACCCCGTTATAACTTTTTGCTATCGTCTGCTATTATGTTATTAAAGGTGCACAGGTAGATTTAATACTAAATTGATTAAAAAATTTTAAAAAAGGAGAGGAGCGCAATATGAAAAAGGGATACATCATTGCGTTAACAGGCTTATTAATTATTGGAGCTTTATGGGGATTCTCTAATTACAATAAACCTGCACCATTACCGCCTGAGCAACAAACAGCACTTGACTCTGATGCGCCGGGCAAGACTGGAGCAATAGACAATACTACTGCCGAAAAGCAAAACGCGGATGAAAAACAAGTAACTGACAAATCAAACGCAGCTAAACAAGAACCAGCCAATTCTGTTCCCGGGGTTGAGAAACAGGCTCCGGCACTTTCCGATACGACGGATAAACAGCAAACCCCACTGAGCGCTGCGGCAACTATTGAACAGACCAAAGCGAATGGTGAGAGCATGTGGCTGCTCTTCCGTTCCCAAACCTGCGCTCCCTGCGTGGAAATGAAAAAGGTCTTTGACCAACTGCAGCTGGAATATCAAGGCAAGGTTCGCTTTATTGCAATTGATGTTGATGAGCCGGATAACCAGGAACTGGCCGAAGAATGGAAGATACAATATATACCTTCCACTTTTATTCTGAACAGCGAAGGCAAGCTAAGCTATAAAAATATAGGACTTTTTCCAGTGGAGGATTTGAAAAAGGAACTCGACCGGGTGGTGAAATAGGGTGGAAGCCTGGATCAATCAGATTGCCCCCCAGTTTTTGACCAGCTTTTCCCTGATCGGTTATTTGCTGGTATTCCTGGCTGGCGTGGTTACCAGTATCGGACCTTGTAACCTCAGTATGGCGCCAATAATTATTGCCTATTGCGGGGGTGTAGAGGCCGGACGCAAAAGGAGCCTGGCCTTGTCAGTGAGCTTTACGCTGGGAACAGCTACTACTTTTATGTTGTTGGGTTTATTTATCGCTGCGGTGGGCGGCATATTCGGCAGCAGCAAGAGCATGCTCTATTACCTGGTGGCTGCTGTATGTATCATTCTGGGACTTAATTTGCTGGGTATTCTCAAATTTGGTATCAACTATGGCGGTAATTTACTCAACCAGGTAGGTGAGGCCAAGGGTCTTGGGGGCAGTTATCTGCTGGGCCTGGTTATGGGTATGGTGGGGTCTCAATGCGGCACTCCTATCTTGCTGGTTATTCTTTCCCTGGCCATGGCCAGTGGAAAATGGTTATATGGAGCTACCCTTTTATTTGTATATGCCTTTGG
>JAQUBU010000243.1 GCA_028686565.1 Syntrophomonadaceae bacterium | reverse complement strand
TTACATTAGCCGCTATCTCATTAAGTGCCATATGTCCGGGTCCCTCGATAATAACCTGTACATCTTTTTCCCAGGCTCTAAGGGTCAGCTCACCCAAAGTAATCAGTTCCTCCACCTGACTGGCATCAGTAGCATCCTCTATACAACCAGGGCGGCAGGCATCTCCCAGGCTAAGTGTCACATCATATTCGCGGCAAATCTCCAGGACTTCATCAAAATACTGGTAAAAAGGATTCTCCGCATTATGCGTTTCCATCCATACATAGAGTAAAGAACCACCCCGGGATACTATATTGGTCAAACGGCGATTTCTTTTGAATCTTTCTGCAGTAGCCCGGTTTATACCGGCATGAATAGTCATAAAATCCACTCCCTCCCGGGCATGGTTTTCGACAACCTTTAGGAACTCCCCGCTGGATATCTCCTTTAGTTCCTTTTCGTAAAAACCCATAGCATCATAAACTGGGACGGTTCCGATCATAGCTTGCGACATGGCGATCAGACTGCTTCGAAATTCACGGGTTTGACCGTAGGAGCTAAGATCCATTATGGCTTGTGCACCAAGCTCTATCGCTTTTTGGGCTTTGCCTAGTTCGGCTTCCCAGTTGCAGCAGTCCCGGGAAATACCCAGGTTTACATTGATCTTGGTCTTCATTCCCTGGCCGATACCCCAGGGTTGCAGTGACTTGTGACTGGGGTTGGCGGGAATAACCATGCTGCCTTTTGCCACACCCTGACGCAAAACTTCGGCATCAATATTTTCTTTGTCCGCGACAGTGCTCATTTCCGTAGTAATAATTCCTTTGCGGGCAGCTTCCTTTTGTGTTTTATAGTTCATCATCATGCTCCTTATCTGCGCTAAATAATACTTGTGTCTTGCTTAAAATCTGCTTAAAGTTCTGGTAATCATTATATGATATATCTTCCTGCAAACATAGATTTGCCAGGGTTTGCTTGGCAAATACGATGTCAGCGTGGCGGGCTGGACAAAAATCTGAATAACCATCGCCAATATATATTTTTATACATTCTGGTCCTGCCAGTTCCTCCATCTTCCCCTTCTTGCATACTCCGCATTTTCCGCAGTCAGGATTGAGGTAGGGCATTTGTATACGCCATCCCTCTTGATATTTCATATAATTGGCGTAATACTCAATTTCAATCCCCTCTTTTTTAAGAATGATTTCTATATAGTTGGCAAAACCATCACTTAATATATATGCAGGGTAATTATGCTCCTTAACCCATTTCAGAAAAGCGGGAAATTCAGGATCAATCTCCATCTGCGTAAAGAAAGCTGCAAGCTCATCAGGTAAAACACTCATTAGATCAAGGATTGCCTGTGCACAATCGCCTGTAGATAAAGCTCCTTCTTCCCAGAGAGTATTCAATTCTGCCCAACCTTGGCGGGCAAAATTCTTGACCATGGTATCGCAAACATCCTCCCGGGAAATGGTCCCGTCAAAATCTATAAAAAACATCAGCTTTTTTGCCATATTGCCAAGATCCTTTGCGCAGCCATTTCGATATCGTCCCTGCCAATCAATGCCGATACCACAGCAATTCCGTCTGCACCGGTTCCACGAATATCCGCAACATTATCCAGGTTTATGCCCCCAATCGCTACCAATGGAACAGCAAGCTCATTTTTTAGTTCAGCCAGTAAAGCAATTCCGGTTGGCAATGCCGCATCCGGCTTGGTAGGAGTGGCAAACAGCGGCCCTACCCCCAGGTAACTGGCTCCTAATCCGGCTCCTTCCCGTGCTTCTTCCCGGTTACTAACAGAAAGACCGATGATCTTGCCTGGGCCCAGCAATTGACGAGCTGTCGCAAACGGCAGATCATCCTGTCCGATATGCAGTCCATCAGCATCCACCGCCAGTGCAATATCCAGGCGGTCATTTATTATTAAGGGTATGTTCCGATTTGATAACTCATTTTTTAAAACCAACGCTAAATTATAAAATTCACGGCTGCTGGCATCTTTCTCCCGCAATTGGACAATACTTACCCCGCCTTTTACCGCTTTTATTATTTCCTGAACCAAGTCGCGCCCTCCCAAGAGACTGCGGTCACTTACCAGGTAAAGCGAATAATCTATAACTGCCATTCGACCTTGGCCTCCCGAAGAATATCTTCGCCTTTAAGGTTATATAAATAATCATAAAGCTGCTGCCGGAAGGTTCCCGGATTCATGCCAACACTGGCTTCTGCTCTTTCACCGGCTATATTGTAGGCTAAAAGCCCTGTAATACTGCCCAGAAAAGGGTCTGATCCCGGAGTTCCAATACAGGCGGCCATTACTCCCCCCACCATGCAGCCTGCTCCGGTAATATTCTGAAATAAATTTGAGCCATTAAAAACCTGAGCCAATTTGTTGCTGTCAGCAACTACATCAACCGTACCGGTAGCAGCAATAATTGCCTTCTGGTCCATGGACAACTGGCTGCAGGCAGCCTGCAATCCTTCTCCGCTGTCCATGGAATCAACTCCGCGGGCTAGCCCCTGCAGCCCAGCCAAACTCTTAATTTCGGCGGCATTGCCTTTAATCAGGGTTATTCCGTTCTGGCGTATCTTGTCAAATACCTGTATTTTGCGTGGTATTACCCCACAGGCTACCGGATCAACAATCAAAGGAACCCCTTTTACCCTGGCACTTGCAGCCGCAAGCAGCATGGCATTTTCCTGTTCAGTACCAAGCGTCCCCAAGTTTAAGTAAAGAGCCTGGGCAAAGTTCACAAACTCTCCGGCTTCATCGGGATGCTCGACCATCGCCGGTGACCCCCCGGCACAGAGGATAATATTGGCTACATCATTGACTGTTACATAATTGGTTATACAATGAACCAGCGGTTTGGCTTTTCTAAGTTCATCCCAGATTTGCGCACATTCTTTTAACACCTTTTAATCTCCCTTAACTCATTAAAATGATCCATTATCCCCACACCCTGTCCAATAGCAAAACCACCTGCCAGACAGTTCTCCACATATTTTTTGGCTTTGCTTACTCCTTCCGGCAATTCACAGCCCTGGGCTAAATAGCTGGCCAGTGCTGAGGAGAAGGTGCAGCCGGTACCATGATTATTGCCCCCTGCTACCCGCCTGCCTGATTGCTTGTAGATAAAATCTTTATGTCCTACTATATCAACCGGCTCACCAGCAAGATGCCCGCCTTTGACTACCACCCATTGTGAACCCAATTGCAGTAGATCCCGGCACGCCATTTCCATTGCTGCCTGATCAGAAATACTCCTTCTTAGCAGTTTCTCTGCTTCGGGTAAATTAGGGGTAATAACGGTAGCCAGCGGAAAAAGCCGGTTTTTAAGACTCTCTACTGCATCTTCAGCCAGCAAGCGGTCACCGCTTTTCGCAACCATTACCGGATCGACAACCAAAGGCAAACGACTGTAATCGTATTTTTCTTTAAATATCCGGCCTTTATAAAGTGAAGAAAAAAACGAGGCAATAAGTTCGATGAGTTTACTGCTGGCCAGCATTCCAATTTTGACCGCATCAACCCTGATGTCAGCAAATATTGCTTCCAATTGGGCTTGCACAATATCCAGTTCCACTTCTTGAAATGCGCGCACCCCGGCAGTATTTTGAGCTGTTACGGCGGTTATAACTGTAAGTCCATATCCGCCCAGGGCTGAAATGGTCTTGAGGTCAGCCTGTATTCCAGCTCCGGCACAGGAATCAGAACCAGCTATACTAAGGATATGTTGCATTATATTCTCCTTTCCCATTAATAACTCAACTTTCTGACCAAAAGAACAGGCTGAAAAGCCCGAAAAAGCAATAAAATAAACTGTTTAAAATTCCATATTGACGAACATCGCGAGCTATCTTATATGTCATTGCTATGAAATAGTGTAATTGTCATTGCTATGAAACTAGTGTACTTGTCATTGCAAGCGCAGCGCCAACCTGTCATTGCAAGCGCAGCGCCAACCTGTCATTGCGAGCGCAGCGCGGCAATCTTCCCCAGTCATTGATTATGTATATGAAAAACGGTCGGACGCTTTTCGTTTACCGTGGCGGGTTATTACCCGT
>JAQUBU010000242.1 GCA_028686565.1 Syntrophomonadaceae bacterium | reverse complement strand
AGTGCAAACAACGCTACCCCTACAGCGTCCAAGGTGATGGTGAATGGAAGCGATGTATCTTTTGATGCTTACAATATCTTCGGCAACAATTATTTTAAATTGAGAGACCTTGCTAAAGTAGTATCGGGTACGGAGAAGCAGTTTGCTGTAGGATATGACAATGCGGCAAATGCGATTACTCTTACTAGCGGAAATCCTTACACTACTCTCGGCGGCGAGCTTTCGGCCGGTGATGGCAAGGCAAAGGCTGCAAAGACGACCACATCAAAGATCTATGTAGACGGCAAGCAAACAGCATTCACCGCTTACAATATCGGAGGCAACAACTATTTCAAGTTGCGTGATGTGGCAAAGGTACTAAATATCAATGTTGGTTATGATACCCCAACGAAGGTGATCACCATTGATACAGAATTTGATTATGAAAACTAATAGCTTATAGCTTACATTTTCAAGGAGCCCTCTCAAAAAAAATGAGACGGCTCCTTTTGACTATGGCAAAAACCGATAGAAATACTCTCAAATAGTTATTCGCGAACTCGTATATGTGATAAAATAGGTTAAATAATATTTTGAACTCTTGTTAAAAAAGGATGACCAAATGGAAGAATTAAAGTGTTTAGTATGTGGAATGAAAATCAATTCCAAAAATTATAAGCTTAATGAAAATTCATTCGCTGAAAAAAATGAAATAGATAACATCATAAATTGCCCTTTTTGTGGGGTCGGGGAAGCCTATTTGGATTGCAATCGGGAAGGATATTCGTTAGAGGATACTTCTTTGGATCAAGCAAGCCTCAAGGTTTTAGAAAAAGCAATGAAATTAGAGGTTTTCAATGGAGGCTTTTATCAAGAGGCCGGCAAAATGGCAAAAGAAGAAGCACTGAGCCTACTATTTCAAGATTTGAGTAAGATAGAGTTTATGCATGCCAAGATTCATATGAAATTGGCGGCACAGCAAACGCTGCCTGAACTACACAAACCTGATTATTCAAGGCATGATACGGACGAGCTTTTGCTTCAGGAAGCCTGCAAACGTGAAAAACATGCGATAGAATTTTATGAAAAAAACAGTGACAAGGTTTCTGACGGAACATTAAAAAAGATACTTACCGCCTTAGCGGATGTGGAAAAACAGCATGCAATCATTACCGGTGAAAGCAAGATTTGATAGGGGTTTGTGCAAAAGATAGGGGGTGCATATTGTGGAAACAATTAATAATGTTGAGCTCAAAGATAAAGACATCTATCCTGATGAGAAGGTTCTTGAATCAATTATTGGGGACAGCTATCAATATTATTTGAGCCTTCTTAAACTCTTTGACGAATATGAGCTGAACGTCGAATGGCGCTATTACCATGACGGGAAAACTTGGCTTTGCAAAGTTCAAAAAAAGAAAAAAACGATTATCTGGATGTCTGCCTGGACGGGGTACATGCAGGCTACGATTTATGTGCCGGAAAGTCGCATGCAGGAAGTCTGGGATCTCGATCTTTCTGCAAGAGCCACAGAGAGAATAAAGGCGGCAGCGAGAGTGGGGAAATCACAACCCTGCATTTTTGACATCCGCGATGAACTGGCCGTTCAGGATCTTGAAAAAGTGCTGCGTCTGAAGATCGAATGGAACTAAATTTGAAATATAGTATATAACATAAGATGAGCGGGCAGTGTTTCGATTTCAAAAAAAAATTCGAGTATGTGTCACAAAACGCCCTTTTCATTCGTTATATATAGTAGGGGAATTAAATCCTACTATGGCTAATAGAAAAGAGGTGATGATCTTGAAAAAAAATAGCGAACGAGTTGCCGCTGCCCTGATGTTTCTTTATTTAATCGTTTGTGTTCTAATAAGTAAAAATTTAAAAAACATTTCTTTGTTTGATATTGAGTCCCCCTTGGCTACCATGCTTGCCTCAGCCCTGTTTTTCGTTCTGTTTGGATTCCTTTTAGCTTGTACTATATCAAGTAACATTAAAAAGCCGATTCGTTTTTCCTTTTGGCTTTTATTTTTTGCCTTCCTTTTAATCGGTTTATCAAAAATTCTCTATTATGCGGCGCCTGTAGTTTGGGTCGGCAATCTTGTAGTATCGCTCATAGAAATCAGTCCTTTGGGGCAAATCGGATTTGGCTGTTATCTTTACATTTTGACAGTTCATACTATTAGAAGGAAGCATCGCAATAAAGAATATGATAGAATATAACACAAAGGGAAAAGTGATCAAAACGAATTTGAAGATAGGAGTAATTAGCTATGAAACGAGCGGCAATCGTAATTCTTTGTCTCAGCATGATATTATCCCTGCTTGCGGCTTGCGGGGCCAGCGAAAAGAAAGAGACGGTTTCGGAGGGGAATGCCAAGGAAAAAAGCGAAGCTCTCGGGCTGGTGGTAGATACCGTTTCCTCCGTACATGAAACATTTGATGTGGCAGAGGTCCTACCGGACTATGTGGATGCGGATCTTTTGACGGGAGAGGACCGATTGATCAAGGTCGATGTCAATGTTCCTCAGGTCGACGCAAGTGTGCCCGGAGCGGAAGAAATCAATCAAAAGATTGCTGACTTTGATCCGTACATGATGCTTGTGGTAGAGGGACTGAATGCAGGGGACCTCTCGGTGTTAGTGAACGGAGATCTGCTGGGATCTTTGACTATGGATTATGACGTTTACAGCTATAATCAGGCCGAAGCATTGGTCGTCGAGTCGAAAAAGTATCTCTTTCATGCCGGCGGCGGCAATTCTTTTTTGATTGTCTATTATGACTCTGAGAGCAAAAAAATCATAACTGCAGCAGAGTATCTTGAAAAATGCGGAATAACGCAGGAAAGTCTGCTCGAGCGATGCGCAGAGGAAAACTACGCTCCTTCCTACCCCGGGGATACCGTTGTGAAGACGATTGATGATGTGAAATTTGCAGTAGACAATAGTGGAACGCTGATGTTATACACAGAACTTGCAGATTAGATTGAAGAGAGGTATTCGCAATGTTAGAAGTAAAGAAAAACGAAAGGCCGCAGATCGCTCATCTTTTTAAAGGAATCGAAGATTCCATGGTGATTGCCTACCTTCAAGGCTATATGGGTCGGGCTTATGTTGATGCGTTTCCGAATCCGGCGGTTGCGATGATTGTCAGCGGAGAATATAGTTTTTTTGCAGGTGATCCAACAACGGCTGCCGCCAAAGAATTGGCACGGACGCTCTTTGAGTACATTGAGGAAGATTCGACTGTTGCCATCTATGCCGATGATAATTTGGGCTTTAGAGACCTTCTCTTGTCAGTTCCGGAAAACCATCCGATAGAAGTTGCCAGATATGGCATTGTTCAAAAAGATTATGAATTTGATAGAAACCGCCTGCAGCAGTTTATTGACGGGCTTCCGGAAGGCTTCGAACTGAAACAATTCGATGAAGATTTGTACCGGCAGGCCATGAGCGAGGATTGGTCAAAGGAGTTTTGTGAGACCTTTGATTCGGCAGAAGACTATCTGAAAAAGGGCTTTGGTTTTGCAGTCGTATATCAGGGTCATTTGGTCGCCGGGGCTTCTACTATGACAGTGTACGACGGGGGAACGGAAGTTCAGGTCGCTACGAAGGAAGAGTTTCAGCGGCGAGGGCTGGCAATGCCCTGTGCGGCGGCTCTGCTTTTGGAATGCATGAACCGGAAGATAAGACCCTGTTGGGACGCCGCCACATTGACATCTAAGCATATGGCTCTCAAATTAGGCTACGAGTACAAAGGAGAATATTCCACCGTGCACATGCATCGTTAGGCGAGAATGCAATCGAAAAAAATCGTCGATTTTAATTACATTGATTTACTTGACAGATAACCGTATTATTCGTATAATACGGTTATCTGCTGTATTACATGAATAATACGGTTGCTTCTAAAACATATGGGTGACGCAAAATGATATCATTTGAGCATTTTAGTATGGAGGACGGGAGCCCTCTGTATCTGCAAATTATTCGGCACATCAAACAGGGGATCGTAGCCGAAACGATACAAAATCAGGACGAAATGCCTTCACGGCGGGTTCTGTCATCTTTGCTTGGCGTTAATCCGAATACCGTACAA
>JAQUBU010000021.1 GCA_028686565.1 Syntrophomonadaceae bacterium | reverse complement strand
GCGAAATGTCGTTGCTGGAGGGTATGCCCCGCAGTGCAACGATAGGAGCAGTAGAAGACACTATTGTTCTCATTATAAATGAAAATAATTTCGAGCAGGTTATTGCGCAGCAACCAGGACTTGCCTTCCGCATTATGAAAGGAATAAGCGGTCGTCTGCGTCAACAAAACGATGAAATCAAACAACTCAAACAAGGTACGGCCTTACAGCCAAAAAACAGCAGCACAACCCAACCTTCTGCTGCAGGAACAGTATCTGCAGAAAAAGCCAGCCCTGCTCCAGTTCTGGATGCCAGTCTTTTTCCGCCTGGACACAAAAGTTATCAGCTCAATGCAGCTGCAACTGACGATGTTCTTCTGTTTGACCGCGATGTGGACTGTCCGGTCTGCGAACAAAAATTCAAAGTTAAAAATGTTCGTTCATCCAAACTCAGGCTCGATAAGGTTGAAAACGATCTGCGCCAGAGATTTGTCGATTTTGATCCTATTTGGTATATGGTCTGGACATGCCCTCATTGTTTTTATTCCAATTTTAATTTTGAATTCAAACAGGTCTTAGAAGCCAATAAGAAACTGATTATAGAGAAAAGCAAAACCCTTAAAGGCAAATTCAACCTGCAATTTAGTACCCCACGTAAAATTGATGAAGTATTCCTCACATATTACTTGATGCTGCAAACCCTGCAGGTGGGAAAACAAGACCCCTCCAGTTCGGCCAAAGTCTGGCTGCGGCTTTCCTGGCTATACAATGATGCCGGTGATGAAGAAATGTATAAATTATCCTCGCAGAAAGCCCTTGATCTTTTTAAAGACTCCTTTTACAATGCCCGGCGCGATACCTCTGTAGAACAAGATCAGCGCCTCTCACTGCTTCTCGGAGAACTCAGCCTGCGGGTGGGTGATAATATGGAAGCCCTTAAATTTTTCCGTGGTGCTATTGCCCGTAAGGGTGGTAATAATACAATAAACAGACAAGCCGAAGACCGGGTTCGTGATTTAAAGGCCATAATGCTGGATCAGCCGGAAGAGGAAACCACCGAAGAAAGCAAATAGAAAGCCCTAAAAGTATGAATAAATAGACACTGGCAGTTAGTTAATTAACTCAACTTTCGTAGTTGACATATTATGCGACATAACTAGCGTACTTGTCATTGCTATGAAACTAGTGTGCTTGTCATTGCAAGCGCAGCGCTAACCTGTCATTGCGAGCGCAGCGCGGCAATCTTCCCCGGTAATTGATTACGTAAATGAAAAATGCTCTAACGCTTTTCGTTTACCGTGGCGGGTTATTACCCGTGATAATTGCGAGCTGTAGAGAAGCAATCTAAAATGACTTGGCGATGGATGGATTGCTTCGCTGCACTCGCAATGACATATAAGATAGCTCGCGATGTTCGTCAATATGGAATTTTAAACAGTTTATTTTATTGCTTTTTCGGGCTTTTCAGCCTGTTCTTTTGGTCAGAAAGTTGAGTTAAATAAGTTAAAAAGATAAGCGGCAGTTTTCTGCCGCTTATCTTTTTAACTTATTTATAACCCGGCTATTACTTGCTTTCATAGCTTGCACACAAGCTCTCTTCTCCTGCATCACCACTATGAACTGAATTATGCGGTGCAACTTGAATAGCCTCCAGAGTGCAGTAAGATGCACCCTCATTATATTTGCAGCTTTCAACATTGCAATTGATCATTTGCGAACCTTTTAAATCCATTATTAAATCCTCCTAATCAATTCAATTTTCATTATTTTGTTCATTTTCTAATGGATTTATTTACTCGGAATTCTGGCGAAAAGTAGTAAATAACTGCGTCTTTTTGTTGACTTCGCCCAATTATTATCATATAATTTTTAATGTTAACTCAATAGCTTAAATGCTTGGAACCGGAGTAGTAAACCGCAAACAACAGAGAGTCGCCGGTTGGTGTGAGGCGGTGAAGCAGTTGAACTCGCCGGGGAGCTTTACAGGTGATATGTAGCCTGTAACGGTAAATCCCGTTATGATTTAGAGTGAACAATGACGTGGGGCTATAGCGCAGTTGGGAGCGCGCTTGAATGGCATTCAAGAGGTCGTGGGTTCGAATCCCACTAGCTCCACCATTATTTTGTTAATGAGGGTGGTACCGCGGGAAATAGCTCTCGTCCCTAACCGGGATGGGGGTTTTTTGTTTTTTTCTGATTATTGTATATGAAGGAGGATGTTATGGATATTAAGTATGATTTTCAATCCATCGAATTAAAATGGCAGAAGTACTGGGAAGATAATAAATGTTATCAAGTATTTGAGGATCCCCAAAAACCAAAATATTACGATTTGGAGATGTTTCCTTATCCTTCCGGGAATCTGCATATGGGCCATGTACGCAACTATGCAATTGGCGATGTTATAGCCCGCTTTAAAAAAATGAATGGTTTTAATGTCCTGCATCCTATGGGTTGGGATGCCTTTGGCCTGCCCGCTGAAAATGCTGCTATTAAAAATGCTATTCACCCTTCCAAATGGACACATTCAAATATTGAGAATATGAAAAAGCAGCTTAAAACATTAGGCATTAGCTATGATTGGGATAGAGAACTGGCTACCTGTAAACCCGATTATTATAAGTTTACACAGTGGATGTTTTTGAAGCTTTATGACAAAGGATTGGCCTACAAGAAAAACTCAGCTGTAAACTGGTGTCCTTCCTGCCAAACCGTTTTAGCCAACGAGCAGGTAGTTGATGGTGCCTGTGAGCGCTGTGAGAGCATCATTGAAAAGAAAAAGCTTGAACAATGGTTTTTCAAGATTACTGATTATGCCCAGCGCCTGCTTGATGATCTGGAGATCTTGCCGGGTTGGCCGGAAAAAGTAAAGACCATGCAGAAAAATTGGATCGGGCGCAGTGAAGGCTGTGAATTTTCGCTGGCGATAGAAAATAGTAATGAGATTTTAAGTGTATTTACTACCCGCCCTGACACTGTATTCGGAATAACTTATATGGTACTGGCACCGGAGCATCCATTAGTGGAAAAATTATCCCAAGGCTCCGGCACTATAGGCGATTTCATTAATAGAATGAAAAAACTTAGTGATATCGACCGCACCTCGAGCGATGCTGAGAAGGAAGGGGTATTTACCGGGGCTTATGCTATAAACCCCATGAATGGTGAGAAAATTCCCATCTGGATTGCCAATTACGTCCTGATGGAGTATGGCACTGGCGCCATCATGGCGGTTCCTGCACATGACCAAAGGGACTTTGATTTTGCCATAAAATACAATATCCCCATCCGGGTAGTTATTAAGAGTGAAGATTCGCCTCTGGATGCATCCCAGTTAAATGAAGCATATGTCGAGGATGGGCTCATGGTTAATTCGGGACCTTTTGATGGCCTGAGTGTAGCTGAAGGACAAAAAGCTATTATTAAATATATGGAGGAAAACTCTATTGGCAAAGGTACAATTAACTTCCGCCTGCGTGACTGGTTAATATCCAGGCAGCGCTACTGGGGTGCACCCATTCCCATGGTTTATTGTGATAAATGCGGACCAGTTGCCATACCTGAAGCTGATCTGCCAGTTCTACTGCCTGAAGATGTTGAATTTAAACCCTTTGGAGAGTCTCCCCTCAATTACGTGGAAAGCTTTTACCGGACCAGCTGTCCTTGCTGCGGTCAGGATGCACGCCGGGAAACGGATACCATGGATACTTTTGTTTGTTCATCATGGTATTTTGATCGCTTCTGCAGTCCCCATGAAAGCATACTGCCCTTTACCCGGGAAGCTGCCGATTATTGGATGCCGGTTGATCAATACATAGGCGGAGTGGAACATGCCATCCTTCACCTGATGTATGCACGATTCTTTACCAAATTCCTCTATGACATTGATATGCTGTCCTGCCAGGAGCCATTTACCCGTCTGCTTACTCAGGGTATGGTTTTAAAGGATAATTCCAAAATGTCCAAATCCAAAGGTAATGTAGTCAGTCCCGAGGATATCATTGCCACCTATGGTGCTGACACAGCACGTTTGTTTATATTGTTTGCCTCTCCGCCGGAAAGAGATCTGGAATGGAGTGACCAGGGTGTGGAAGGCTCCTATCGCTTCTTAAATCGAGTATGGCGTTTGGTTCTGGAATATGCAGAAAGCATTCAGCAGAATAATTCGGCGGGTAGCTTGGAAAACTTGGATGCTGACAGCAAAAACCTGCGTTTCAAGACCCACGCTACCATTAAAAAGGTCAGTGAGGACATTGAAGGACGCTTTAATTTTAATACCGCTATCAGTGCCATAATGGAACTGTCCAATACTCTCAGCAGCTACCGCAGTAATAATAACCCAAACATAGCGGTAGTTAAGGAGGCTATAAATATACTGCTCCTGCTCCTGAGTCCCTTTTCTCCTCATATCTGTGAGGAATTATGGCAGTTGACCGGCAATGAGGGCAGCGTTCATTTGCAGAAATGGCCTCAGTATGATCCTGCAGCCTTATTACAGGATGAAATCGAAATAGTCTTACAAATCAGCGGCAAGGTGAGGGACCGGATGAGAGTCCCCAGCAATTCAACCGAAGAAGATCTAAAAAAGATTGCGCTGGAGAACGATAAAATAATACAGGCCTGCAGCGGCAAAGAAATAGTAAAGACCGTGGTAGTGCCCGGAAAACTTGTAAATATCGTAGTCAGATAAGAAGGTGAGGGGTTAGGGGTAATAGTGAGGCGTAGAATCCGGATTCCAATCTTCCCGATTTTTTTCACAACTGCGTGAAGTACAGGAAAGCTTTAAAATCCGCCTTGTACTTCGCGCCCTGAGAGTACTTCTAACTTGTTCACTATTAAGATTGCTGATGCGGCCATCGTTTTTATTTTCGTGTTATGAAGGGTTAATTGCTGATTATTCCAAAGGAATATGCTTAGGGGGATAGTGCCTTAGGGGCAAATCCCCCCTATTTTCTTTACTGTGCTTCAATTGCTACTTCCATGGCTTCTCCCCATAGATTCTCCAGTTTATAATATTCCCTCTCCTGTTGCCGGAAAACATGAAGGATAGTTGATCCGTAATCCATTACACCCCAAAGTCCCTCTTCATGTCCTTCCTTCCGGATTGGCATAACTCCCTGTTCTTCAAGTTTTTCTTCAACATGTTCTACGATGCTTTTGACCTGAACCGTGCTTCTGCCGCTGGCTATAACAAAATAATCGGCAATAATGGTTAAATCACTAACATTCAAGATGATTAAATCACTGGCTTTTTCATCCAAACAGGCATCGGCTACCAGTTGCACCAATTTATCGTGTTCTATCAACAAGAAACCTCCTTTACAGTTTTAAGAAAGTAATTCCATACCTCAACAGTTCGGGGATGAAGAATTCTTTTTGCTTCCAAACAATATTTTATTGTAGATTCTATGCCAAATAACATAGCTTCGTCAAGCTCGCGAAAAGCCAGACAATGTAATCTCTGCATTCCCGGGTAATCGCGGCCCGGTTCTATCATATCGGCCAGGTAAATAATTTTGTCCAAATCTGTCATTTCTATTGATCCCAGTGTATGATATCTTACAGCCTGAAGAATACGTTTATCATCCAAACCCAGTTCCTGCTGCAGAAGAAAAGCACCTACCGGAGCATGTAACAAATCAGGCACCTCGCGTTCGGTTTCATACTCCATCAGCTGATTGGCCTCAGCAATCGACAAAAGATCTGGAGCAGCTATACCCTTGGCATAATCATGCAATATACCTGTAAGATAGGCCAAATCACCATCCAAACCATAGTGCCCGGCCAAATCCCTTGCTACTTCTGCAACATTCAGCGAATGCTGAAAACGTTTTTTTGATAACTTGAATTTAATAGCATTAATAGCATCTTGTTCATTCAGCATTGCTTTTACTGCCATCCTTCCGGTACAAACCCTGGGCCAGAATATATTCTTCTACCTGAAGGGGCAAGAGATATTTGATTGGTTTACCCTCTGCAACCCGTTTTCTAATATCGCTCGAAGAAATATCCAAACCCGGTATCTGCAATTGTTTCATTTTGTCCCACAAAGTATGCGGCAGCTTTTCCAGGACTTCATTTTTACGGTCAATACTGTATCCTGGACGAGTTACCACAATAAATGTGCACAGTTCCACGAGTCTCCTCAGATCTTTCCAGGTGTCCATAAAAAATAACGAGTCAGCTCCGGTAATAAAGTAAATCTCAGTGCCGGGAAATTGATTTCTATAGTGATCGACAGTATCAACTGTATAAGAAAAACCTTGTTTTTTCATTTCCAGCGAAGACAACTCAAGAATTGGATTGTTCTTTATCGCCAGTTCCACCATATGGTAGCGTCTATCCGCATCCAAAACCTCCGAATTTTCTTTATGCGGCGGATTTGCATTCGGGACCACCAAAATCCTGTCAAGTCCAAATTCGTAATGAACATGTTCAGCAGCTATCAAATGTCCATAATGTATTGGATCAAAGGTTCCTCCCAGTATTCCCAAAGAGCGCATATCTTTCAATAACTCATCCACCTTTTCTAACATTGACAGCATAAAACTAATAATATTAAAGTAAATGATACTCATAGACATCAAAAATTGCAAACTGAAGCCATATTTTGATTTCCCACAGATTAATCCTTTTCCCAGTATAAGAAAACCCCTATAATAGATAAAGACTGAAGATTAAAGAGGTTGCTATGCAGAAAGAGATTAAACTGATTTTTCACAACAACGGTTTGCGCAGTTACATCGAAGTAGACCTCTGCCGGGAATGCCCGCGCCAGGATGACAAGGGTTGCTGTGGCTATTACTCACCAGTATTCTATCCGAGTGATTTTGCCTATCTATTAAAAAACCAACCCGAATTATTGGATTATATTTTTAATATTAAAAATATCACGGTACTTGATGCTTCCGTCACGGTTAACAATAGTATCGATGGTTCAAGTTATCGCTGCAGTTTTCATCAAAAGGACGGCGGATGTCTGCTTTCCCAGCAACTGCGCGAATCCGTGTGCCGGCACTTTGTCTGTCCGGGAATTGCCTGGGAAGATGAGGGGAAATTAAGTCACTGGAAAGATTTTTTTTGTAAATTATCTGATTATGAGATTTACCTTAACAATAGAATTGCCGACCGCTTAAAAGAAAAAGGACTGAGCTTGCGGCAAAAGAATAATCGCAGCGAATTTTTTGCTCAATTGCTATTGCTTTTTGAAGAAGAAACTTCTTCCTTGCCAGACTTTCTGGCAAACTATCCCAGCAAGGAAGAAGTAAGTATTAACCGGCAAATCAAATATGGAAGCGACTGGCCTCTTTAGAGTATAATTTTTTAAAATAACGCAGTAAAAAGTTGTGTTAAGCAGAGCAACGAGGTGGGAAATTCAAGCAACAGAAGAAACTGCGCAATAGTTTCAACATACTGCTGCAATGAGGCAGTGCCTCGTTATAACCTGCCGCCTGTTTTGTTAACAGGAACCCTGCGACAGTTTAAAGAAGCCGGGGGCATATTTATATCCATTCCCTTCGCTTCACTCAAGGCGCAAAACGTAATGAAAACAAGTTTCTTTCAGACTTTAACCTCGTTATAAAACTTGCTTGTCACTTATAAGATATTAGGGAGGTAGCACAAATGAAATGGGATTCCAACCGCCAAATTTTCAGCAGTGTATTGGAGGCCATTGGGAGAACCCCAATGATTAAATTGAACCGGGTAGCTGAAGGAGTAAATCCAGACATCTGTATTAAAATGGAGTTCACTAATCCCAGTGGCAGTCTCAAGGATCGGGTAGTACACACCATTGTGGAAAGAGCTGAACAGCGTGGAGATTTGAAACCAGGTATGATTTTATTGGAAGGCACTACTGGCAATACCGGAATAGCCACCGCTATGGTCGGTGCCGCCAAGAACTATCGGGTTATTATTGTAATGCCAGAAGGTATGAGCGAAGAACGAAAGAAAACCATTCAGGCTTATGGAGCGGAACTGGTTCTCACTCCAGGGGCTGAAACGGATGTTGACCTGGTGCTGCTGGAAGTAGAAAGAATTAAAAAATCTTATGGAGATAAGGTTTTTGAAATTGGTCAGTTTTATCGTGATGACAATCTCAATGCTCATATTGATAATACTGCTCCAGAAATATGGGAACAAACTGAGGGAAAAGTTGATGTATTCATTATGTGCCAGGGAACCGGTGGAACCGTAACCGGAAATGCCAAATTCCTTAAAGAAAAGAACCCGAACATAAAGATTTATGTTTCCGAGCCGGAAGATTCACCTATTCTAGCCCATGGAAAGATCGGACAGCATAAGGTTCAAGGCATTGCTGACGGACTCATTCCTCAGATTCTTGATCTGCAATATGTAGATGGCATCGTTCTGGTAAGCTCCGATGAATCTCTCGAAATGGCCCGGCAAATAGCCAAAAAGGAAGGGATTTTCTGTGGAATATCCTCAGGCTGCAATGTTGCCGCAGCTTTAAAAGTGGCACTTAAATACCCGGAAAAGAAATGCATTGTTACCATGGTAAATGACAACGGGCTCCGTTATCTGTCCACCGAACTCTGCGGTACTCCAGCCTCGCGCCAGCCTTTGGAACGCGACTATGTTCTAAGTGCAAAAGACCAGCAGAAATTAGCACAGTACAAATTTGAAATAATATAAGGGCAAAAAATTTTCTAAGGCTGGATGGTTTCTCCAGCCTTTTTGTTTCTCATTTTAACTATCAATAAGATTGCTAAAATAATTACGGCCAGAATTATGCTGAGCAAGGGAAAATTGTTTCTTATAAAGCCCACCGCTTTTTCGCCTACGATCATTATCAGGATTGCTTCCAATAAAAATCGTATCCCTCGTCCTATCAGGGTAGCCACAAAAAAACGCGGCAGGGGCAGCGCGAATATGCCCGAGGATATGGTAAAAAGCTTGTAGGGCAGAGGTGTCAAACCTGCCAGTAGTACCGCCCATGTACCATAAGCTTTAAAAGCCCGTTCGATTTTTTCAGTAGTTACAGAAGATGTGAAATAATGCAGCAAAGGACTGCCTATATATTTACCCAGGGTATAACCAAAGCAGGCTCCTGCTGCAGAGGCCACAGTAGCTATCAGAGCATATAGAAGGGCCTGATCGGGATTTGACAGACACATCGGAATCAATAAAAAGTCGGGGAATACCGGAAAAAATGACGATTCGGCAAAAGCCAGAATCACCAATCCCAGTATCCCATAGTTTTCTAAAACCGGTATTAGTTGTTGAAACATTATATTCTCCATTAATCAAAAAAAATACTCTTTGCTGGCTCATTGCTTGGGTGTTTTAGCGAATCTGACCATCGCCATAAATAATGAACTTGGTAGTTGTCAACTCCTGTAAACCCATAGGTCCCCGAGCATGCAGCTTTTGAGTACTTATGCCCATTTCGGCTCCAAAACCAAAGACATTGCCATCCGTAAATCGAGTCGATGCATTGGCATAAACCGCAGCAGCATCAACTCCCGATAAAAAACTGCGCACACTGCTGTAGTTTTCGCTTACAATAGCTTCACTATGACCGGTGCCATGATTATTAATATGTGCAATAGCTTCATCCACACTATCCACAATTTTTACAGCTATAATCAAATCCAGGTATTCCTCATCCCAATCTGCTTCCTGTGCTTCTTTTATACCTGGAACAATCGCACGGGTTCGCTCACAACCACGAATTTCCACTCCGGCTTGCTGCAGTTCACGAAGCATCACGGGCAGAAAAGCCTGTGCCACCTCCTGATTAACCAGTAATGTTTCAGCTGCATTACATACTGAGGGCCGCTGTACTTTGGCATTGAAAACAATACGTTGAGCTTTATCAAGATCAGCTCTGGCATCAACATAAACATGGCAATTGCCCATACCGGTCATTATAACCGGAACACTGGCATTCTCCAGCACCACTTGTTTAAGCCCTTTTCCTCCCCGGGGAATCAGTACATCCAGGAATTTATTCATCTTCATCATAAAAACAGCAGCCGCACGGTCTTCACTATCGACCAGTTGAATAGCACCTGCAGGAATTCCACAGGCGATCGCCGCATTGGCAATGGCAGATGCTATAATTCGGTTGGAATTCAGGGCCTCTTCTCCGCCCCGCAAAATAACAGCATTGCCAGACTTTAAACACAAACCGGCAGCATCGGCTGTAACATTAGGCCGGGATTCATAGATTATGCCAACAACTCCAATCGGAGTTCTCACTCGTCCGATCTCCAGTCCATTAGGACGTCGCCACATACCGAGCATCTCACCGACTGGATCAGTAAGTGCCGCTATTTCGCGTAAACCCTGAGCCATATCTTTTACCCGGCTTTCATTAAGGCTTAGACGTTCCAGTAAAGCCGGTGTTAACCCATTTAATTCACCCTGTGCAAGATCCAGAGCATTAGCTGCTATTATCTGGTCAGTTCTTGCTTCCAGTGCATCAGCCATAGCGAAAAGAGCCTGATTTTTTAAATCAGTTGAAGCGGTGGCTAAAAACCTGGCAGCTATTTTGGCCTTTTCTCCCTGTTCGACAAGCATGATTTGTAATTTACTGTCCATCCTTTTCATCTCCTTTAAGCATCAGAAGAAACTGCGGAGCAGTTTCTTTCGCATCGCTGCAACGAGGCAGGGGATTAAAACCCGCTGCCTGTTTTGTTAATAAGCCCCCCCGCTTAAAGAAGCGGGGGACATCTTTTCGCCTCGTTATTTTTCTTCGATCCACAAATTATTGCGATGAATTATTTCATCATAATCCTTTTCTCCTAATATACTTTCAATTTCCGAAGTCTTTTTCCCTGCCAGCAGTTTAATTTCGCGGGCATTGTAATTAGCAAGGCCCCGTGCAATTTCCTTACCTCCAGGCTCCAGCACCGCTACTACCGTCCCCCTGTCAAACTCGCCGTCCACCCTGATAACCCCTGACGGGAGCAGGCTTTTGCCCTTTTTCAGCAAGGCCAGACGGGCACCTGGGTCTATTATTATTTGTCCCTGACATACTGTTCCGAAAGCTATCCACTTTTCCCGGGCATGCATCTTTTCTTCACGAGGTACGAAAAGTGTACCTATATCTTCACCGGCTACCACCCTGCGGATTACATTGTCGTAATCGCTATTGGCTATCACCATGGGAACCCCGGCTGCCATACAAATCTTGGCCGCTGATAATTTAGTGTACATGCCGCCGCTGGAAAAGCTGCTTCCCCGGCTGCTGGAGTTCTCTTCCATACTGTTGGTTATTTCCATAATCCTGCTCTGCAGGCTAGCTTCCTTATTCTTACGGGGATCGCTGTCATAAAGTCCATCAACATCAGACAATATTAGCAGCAAATCAGCATCAACAATACCTGCAACCAGTGCTGATAGAGTATCATTATCACCAAATTTTATTTCCTCAAACGCTACGGTATCATTTTCATTTATTATTGGAATTACCCCCATGGCCAGAATAGCCAGGAGAGCATTAGTGGCATTAAGGTACCGTACTCTATCATCAAGGTCGCCCCGGGTGAGTAAGACCTGGGCTACTGTTTTGCCATATTCAATAAAAAGTTTTTCATATAAATGCAATAGTGCGCCTTGCCCGATTGCTGCCAAAGCTTGTTTTTCCGGCATGGTTTTGGGCAGTCTCTTAAAACCCATGCGATTGGCTCCAACCCCTATCGCTCCCGAACTGACCAATAAAACCTCTATTTCACGATTATGTAAATCAGCCATCTCCCGCACGAGACGTTCAATTCTATGTAAGTTAAGCTGCCCATTGGTATGGGTAAGGGTACTGGTTCCTACTTTCACCACCACCCGGCGGCAGTTATTAAAAGAACTGCGCAGGCTCATATAATCACCTCTATATTTAGTAGTTTGACGTAAGGAGTGAGGAGTGAGACGTGAGGCTGTAATAAAAAGAAAGCAGAGCATTTACACCTTAATTTAAATTACCAATCCTATTCCGTAAAGTCAAATTCCATGTCCTTAATTCTTACAGTGTCGCCTTGCTTGATTCCCTTTGCCTTCAAAGCCGCTTCCAGGCCCATCTTCTTTATTGTTTTCTGGAATCTTTGCAAACCTTCATCAGAATTAAAATTGGTCATATTCAGGAGTTTCTCGATTCGATATCCACTCACCTCATACACTTCGTTAACCAATGATATAATAAAAGGCTCTTCAGCCTGATAACGTCTAACTACAGGTGCCTCACCGATAATAATATCAGGCGGGACAGTAGAAAGCAGCTGAAAAGTTTTTTCAATCAGTTCGTCAACGCCCTGTCCGGTTACCCCTGAAATCATGCACACTTCCATTTCCAATTCTTGCTGAAGACGGGCGGCATTTTCCAATGCTTCCGGGATATCCATTTTATTTGCCACAACTATAAATGGCCGGTTTAACAAATCGAGATTATGCAACTCCAGTTCGGCACGCAGTACCCGATAATCCTCCAATACATCTCGTCCTTCAGTCTGAGCAGCATCAAGTACAAATAAAAGTACCCGGGTTCTTTCTACATGGCGAAGAAATTCATGTCCCAGTCCTGCCCCTTGATGAGCACCTTCAATCAAACCCGGTATATCAGCCACCACAAAAGAATCATTATTCCTGGTTTGCACGACACCCAGATTGGGAACCAAGGTAGTAAAAGGGTAATCTGCTATTTTGGGACGAGCTGCCGAAATCCTGGCAATAAGCGTTGATTTTCCGGCATTTGGATATCCAACCAAGCCTGCATCAGCCAGGAGTTTAAGTTCTAAACGAATCCATCTTTCCTCACCCAGCTCTCCATTTTCGGAAAATGAGGGAGCTCTATTTACTGATGATAAAAAGCGGGCATTGCCGCGGCCTCCCTTGCCGCCTTTGGCTACCACCACTTCCTGTCCGTTGACGGTCAGATCAGCTATGACTTCATCATTATCATCATCCCTGATTACGGTTCCTACCGGTACTTTGATCCTCAAGTCTTCACCCCAGGCTCCGTGCATATTCTTACCCTGTCCGTGGGCGCCGCGCTCAGCTTTAAAATGTCTCCTGTATCTAAAATCCATTAATGTGCGCAGACCTTCATCAGCTTGGAAAACAATATTCCCGCCCCGTCCTCCGTCACCTCCGGCTGGTCCGCCCATAGGAACGTATTTCTCCCGCCGGAAAGCAACTATGCCATTTCCTCCGTCTCCGCCCTTTAAATAGATTTTGGCCTGGTCAACAAACATTTGCTCACTCCTTGATTCTAATCCTTAACGGGTTCTGTACAAAACTGTTACTGCGCAAAACCATTTCAATCCCGTTCGCATCTTCATATAGCGAAATATTAATAACCGGTTCATTATTCAAAATTCCAAGTTCCTCTGACAGAGAACCAAGGATTCTACTTGGCTCGTTATTCTTTGCAAGTATATTAATACTGCTGATTTCGATTTCATCGTACCTTAGTATTATTCCCAGATCCCGGGCTGATAGCATTTTTTCGTATAAATATAAAATTACTTCAGCATCCAGTAACTCGAATATGGTTCTTTCCCCGCTCATCTCTTCAACTATAGCAGCGATATAATCCTTTACATCCTGATAACGTGCTAGTTCAATATATCCGCCTATTACCTGCAGGTGGTTGGCAAAGTCATGGCGAATTCTGCGCAAGAGTTCTACTGCGCTGGCCGCGTCCAATACTATCCCCCCTTGATACTCAAAGTAGAAGACTCGGCTTATGCCGAGCCTCTGGCAACAACGGTAGATGCCTGAGTTTTAATACTATCATCTAAAAATGTGCAGGTAAAACTCATATGTAGTGCCCACAGGGGTTTCACCAAAAATTATACTATGAGATAGTATAACAAAAACCCCTGAAAAACTCCAGGGGCTTGATTTCTTAGAAATATTAGACAAATTGACTATACTATTGCGTTCTCTTCAACAGGATATACGCTAACCTGCTTTTTATCACGGCCTTTTCTCTCAAACTTCACCTTGCCGTCAATAACAGCAAAAAGAGTGTCATCTCCGCCGATCATTACATTGTTGCCGGGATGAATCTTGGTTCCGCGCTGCCTTACCAGTATGCTGCCGCCTGTTACTACTTGACCATCATATCGTTTAACACCCAATCTTTTGGACTTGCTGTCTCTTCCATTTCTGGAACTGCCAACGCCTTTCTTATGGGCAAAAAGTTGCAGATCAAACTTAAACATCTTAACACCTCCTAATATCTACCTTAATAAATCCTTTATATGCTTCCTGCATCGATAATAAACCGGCTTCCATCGTAGAAAGAATTATCTGCGCGGTCTGTTCTTCATCTTTGTCCATCAGCGGTGCAAGCTTGCATTGCAATACGCCCTTTTCCACCTGATAGAAAGGTTTTCTCTGCAGGTGTTTGATCAATCCCAGCAACGCTGTCTGGGCTATTGCGGATACCCCCGCACAGCATATATCCGTGCCTTCCGGTGCAAATCCGGAATGGCCTTTGACCGCAAATGATACAATCTTATGTTCTTCATAGGAGATTAATACTTCAACCATTAACCTTCAATTTTTTCTACTTTAATTTTTGTAAACGGTTGACGGTGACCCTGTTTTCTACGATAATTCTTCCGTTTTTTGTACTTATAAACGACAACCTTTTTGCCTCTGCCCTGTTCAACAACTTCAACTGTAACCCGGGCTCCGTCCAGTAAAGGACTTCCAATCTTGGTATTGCCGTTCTCGTCATTCAGCATCAGTACCTGATCAAGAACCAGCTTGTCGCCAGCTTCAGCCTCCAGCTTTTCAACCTTTAATATGATGCCTTCGCTAACTTTGTACTGCTTGCCGCCAGTTTGAATAATAGCATACACTTCAAATAACACCTCCACATCTTTTAGACTCGCCAGTTGCCAGGTAGGCACAATGCCATTTTTGAACCCGAACTGTGCGGTTGCAAAAACGTGCAACCACATAAAAACGTATCATATACAACTCTTCAAGTCAAGCAGATAAGCAGCAAACATCATCTGCAACTGCCTTTATTCTGCAGGATATCATAGTTTAAGCAGGATTATGCATCTTAGCTCTTTTAAAGATACATAAGAATTCTTCTATGTTTAAGAAGACCCCGCATTTATTTTATACTCAGTCAAATCAAGGTTTGGGTTGGCTGCCAACTTTATTTTTTTACCGGTGCGTTTCTCAATATACGTCAGGTTTTTCTCGTCATCCTTGATCAGTTTTAAAAAACAGGGGTTAGCTTCAAAGACTATTTCTTCACTTTCCACATATCCCATGTTGGCAAGTTTCCTTTTCACTTCACAGGAGAGTGCCAGAAGATTAATAGTATATCCTTTGCCGCTGCAGGTTGAACATTCATCAGTAAAAAATTCCACTACTCCGTAGCGAGATTTTTTACGCGTCATTTCCAGAAAGCCCAAACCAGTCATCCCAATAATACGTGTATGAGCTTTATCCTTTTCCAGTTCATGGCGCAGACTGTTAATTACCTGCTCTTCATTGATCTTATCCTTCATATCAATAAAATCAATGAGAATTATCCCCCCCAAACTCCTTAAACGAAGTTGCCGGGGAATCTCAAGGGCTGCTTCAACATTGATTTTAAAGATGGTTTCTTCGAAATCATCCTTACCGGTAAATTTGCCGCTGTTTACATCAATAACTGTCATGGCTTCAGTATTGTCAAATATGAGATAGCCCCCGCTTTTAAGCCATACTTTCCGCCGCAGGGAGCGTCTTATATCTTTTTCCAAGCCATACTTTTCAAAAAGGTCACCTTCTTGAAACTGAATATTTATATCATTATTTGCTTTTTGTTTATCCATATAGGCAACTATTCTTTCACGCAGGCGCAGATTATTTATAATTACCCTGGATATACTGGCATCCAGATAATCACGCAGTGTTCTTTCCAGAACGTCAATATCTTCATAAATCAAGCTTGCACTTTTGTGATTATTGTAACGCCAGTTTATCTCTTCCCATATTTGGATCAGTTTGCGCAAATCCCCGATTATTTCATGATCCTCAGCTTCCAGACAGGCTGTTCTTAATATAAGACCAGTACCATGAGGTTTATGCTCTTCAATAATGGACCGCAGATGTTTGCGTCGACCGTCATCGGTTATCTTGCGCGAGATTGACACTTCATTTTGAAAAGGCAATAATACCAGATAACGCCCGGGAATAGTTAGATCACCAGTTACCCGAGCACCTTTCTCCGCAAAAGCTTCCTTTTTTACCTGAACCATAATATCCTGCCCGCTCTTTAAGAGATCGAAGCCATTAACCCCTTTTTTGCTTCCCGGCAGCACGACATCACCAGCATAAAGAAAGGCATTTTTAACCAAACCAATATCTATAAAAGCACACGAAAGCCCCGGTAAAACATCCTTGACTTTACCTTTATAGATATTTCCTACATTTTCGCTCTGATCCGCCCAGAAAACCTCGGCCAGGCGTCCATCTTCCACTATACCTACCCTTGATTCCCAGGGATAGACTTCGGCAATAATCTCTTTAACCAAATTACTTCACCTTTTCCAGCGGGGCGAAAAATTCTTGTCCCTGCATTACATAATTACTGCTGCGATAGACATCGAGTATGAATTGTTTGTCAACTCCAGTATTGTGTAACAATTCCTCCAATTCATCATACCTGACATTTAGAGGTTCGCCAACACTTACCCAGAATTCCACTCTTTTTATTTGCTCTTTTTCGTCCAATTCTATTTTGTAAATGCCCTTGCGCAAATCTTTTACCAGCCCCTTTTTCTTGCCCCGGCTGGCCACCAGCAATTTTTCCTGGGCCATTATCTCTTCGCGCCATTTATCGAGTTCAAATTCAGGTACCAGTAATACGAAAACATAAGAAGCAGCATTAATAGCCTTCATCAAGGATGGGGTATGTGATCCTATCTCCCAGCATTGGCTTATCTCAATATAGGGTGGCAGGGCTTCCTTCATTTTAAGCATAAATTCATTTAATGCCATCGACTGATTTAATTCCAGATCAAAATATTCCTTCTCGCCCCACAATCCGACCGGTAAAACCGTTCCCATGGATAGCTTGATATGCGGATTGAAACCTTCGCTCAAGGCATAGGGAATATTACCCCTCCGCAATGCCCTGGCCATTAAATGCATCATATCCAGATTAGCTAAAAATTTAAGTTCGGGACCTACCCTGTACTCAGCTCTCAACAGCATAATTGTTGGCCTCCTTGATATCGAGACTTATTCCAAAGGAAGGGCAAAGTCCGCAATCACTGCACCCCACATGTCGGCAGTCGGGAGTAGTTTCCATTTGTTGGGCTTTTTCGTTTTCTTCCAAAAGATAGTCTTTACTGACTCCGATATCA
>JAQUBU010000241.1 GCA_028686565.1 Syntrophomonadaceae bacterium | reverse complement strand
TGACAGGTTGGCGCTGCGCTTGCAATGACAAGTACACTAGTTTCATAGCAATGACAGGAAGGCGCTGCGCTTGCAATGACAAGCACACTAGTTATGTCGCATAATATGTCAACTACGTTGAGTTCATTATATAGTAAAAGCTGTAATGGAAAAACCTTAATACAACTGGCAGCAAAAAGCTTTAATAAAATAGCAGAGGGCCAACAACTATCTTGCATAGTGTTGGCCCTCTAGATTTGTGTGGTACTGAGCACTTAAGCAGTACCTCCTTTTGAAGATTATTACCCTGGTAACCGGCTGCCTGGACTTTACCTAGGTCCTAGTTTGTAAGCTATCGAACCTACTTGGCACCGCTCCCTTTTGGGGGTTTATGCTCCCAACTGTTCTCCGGCTGTCACCATCTAACAATTAGGATGCCTGCTTGGAAAGTATTCTGTTTTCTGCTATTCCAACCACTGCTCCCGTTACCTCTAATTACAGTTTAGGCTTCGCACCTATACCGAATTCCTGGATTATACAAGCATACCTTTCGGTGTTGTATAAGGAGTTAGTTTATGAGAATAAAACATCCCTTTCTTGCAGCCCCTAGTTTCAGGGTAACCCCAGTACTTTTGCTTGCGCTGTTTCCTGGTGATTTCATTTTATAGCAGGATAAATAATAAATCAATAATTGTGATTGCTTTCTTTTTCATTTGGGGATAAAGTCTGATTCTTGAAAACAGATTCTTACTATGCTAGAAATCCGTTTAGTCTTGCTTTATATGGACTGCCCAAGAATTCTTCAGCAAGTATATCCAGTATGTTCTCATCATATTTCTCACCATTTATTATTTTTGCCTGCCTAAAGCAGCCCGCAGTTTTGAATCCACATTTAGCATAGCTTTTGGCTGCGCGATTATTATAGGAACAACAAAGTACAGATATGCTATTTAGATTTAATATATTAAAACCATAATCAAGCAAAAGCATGATACCCTCCGTGCCATAACCCTGATTACGGTAATCTTTTTCACCAATAAAAACCCTTCCTAATTCTGCTTTGCGATTAATATTATCAATTTTTATTAATCCGCAGTTACCAATAAGGGTGTCATCTGAGTTAAGCCTGATGCTAAACATCTGCTCCCCATTTATGGGAGGGTTTTGAAATAAGTTATTTCCTATTTCAGAATTAATTAGCAGCGAAGAAGCGTCGAGATATATATAAGTATCTATATCATTAAGCCATTTTAGATAAATTGGAGAATCCGAGATATCAAGAGGGCAAAGGTGTACTCTATTGCCGATAATTTTCCTTGCGCCTATCATAGTCAAAAATCATTCTCCTTTCTGTTATTAAATATCGAAGTGGTAATTTAATTTTACTAATTAAAATTAAGCATACAACGCAAAAAAAAATATATCAATACAAATAATACCAAATAGTCTATGTTGTACCAATATCCTGCTAAAAATGTGATAAAAAGCAGCACAGTATCAAAATATTATCAGATAAAACGCATAACAAAATACCATAAAAAACCTTTACAGGGAATACAAATATTAGGTAAGAAATGGTCGATATTTAATGATATATTTGGTATAATATTACAAAATATTGTTAAAATATGATGGTCATACAAATAAGCAAATCAACACAATAATTAAATTTTAATGTGTATCGTTAGGAGAAATGTCAAGTTGAGAGATACAGATAAAACTAAAGAACAATTAGTTACCGAATTATTACTTTTACGGCAAAAAGTAATTAAGTTGGAGGAATCTAAAACCAAATTATTGGAAAACGAAATTGCTAACCCGAAGGAACTGCAAGCTCCTTCGGAAATGTTTAACTCATTAATAAATAATAAAGAAATAGAAAAAGAGTTGAGACAGTTTCAGGTTATTCTTGAAGAAATAGTAACATTTCGAACTGAAGAGTTAAGTATAGCCAATAAGGATTTACAGGAGCAAATAGCAAGACGGCAGCATGTAGAAGAAGAACTGCAGCTTGAGCGAAGCAGATTATTTTCAGTTTTAGACAGATTGCCAGCCTTAGTATATTTAATAGCTCCTGATTTTTCATTTAGTTTTGCAAATCGCTTATTTCAAGAACATTTTGGGAAAATACAGGGAAGACTTTGTTATGAGGTGTTTCGCGGCCGATCAACTCCATGTATTGGCTGTTCAACTTTCAAAGGGGATCATCAGCCAATAGAAGCACATATAGGAGAATGGTTTTATCCTGATGGACACACTTATGAGTTTTATGATTATCCATTCACCGATGTTGATGGTTCCCAGCTATTACTAAGTTTTGGCCTGGATATTACTGAGCGCAAGGAAGCGGAAAATGCATTACGACTTTCTGAAGAACGCTTTTCGAAGGCCTTTAATGCCAGCCCGATCAGTATCGCTATTTCCAGTATGGAAGATGGTAGGTTCATTGATGCGAATGAAGGCTTTTGTCAAACCATAGGTTTTACTAAAGAAAATCTTTTGGGCAAAAAATCAATGGATATCGGATTTTGGGTGGATATTGACCAGCGTAAGATGATTGTACAAAAATTGCTGAACAAAGAGTCCATTCGTGATATGGAGGTAATGTTTTGCAGAAGTGATGGGGAACATAGAGCAGCTTTGTTATCAATCGAAATAATAAACATTAATAGTGAACCGCAACCTTGTTTACTTAATCTATTGACAGATATAACCGAACGCAGGCATATGGAGATTGAACTTTTACGCTTGGACAGACTGAATTTGGTTGGCGAAATGGCAGCAAGTATTGGGCACGAAATCAGAAACCCAATGACAACGGTTCGCGGGTTTTTGCAAATCCTTAGCGGAAAAGCGGAATATATAAATGACCAGGATTATTTTCAATTAATGATTGAAGAACTGGACCGGGCAAATGCAATAATTACTGAATTCCTTTCCTTGGCCAGGAATAAGATGCTGGAATTAAGATCAATGAATCTAAATTCTCTGATTAGTAGTATTTTTCCCTTAATTCAGGCTAATGCCATGATCCAGGATAAGGAGATTTCCATTGCCATTAACGGCGAAATACCAGATCTCATGCTTGATGAGAAAGAGATAAAGCAACTCATCCACAATCTGGTTCATAATGCACTTGATGCAACAGCACCTGGGGGGAAAATATTATTGAACTTGTACAAGGAAGATGAATATGTGGTTTTATCGATTGAAGATCATGGTGCGGGGATTGACATCAAAATATTGGATAAAATAGGCACCCCATTCTTTTCGACCAAGGAGGATGGTACAGGTCTTGGTTTAGCAGTTTGTTATGGTATAGCCGATCGCCATGGTGCTACCATCGATATCGAGACAGGTACAGAGGGTTCAAAGTTTATGGTTATTTTTCCTATTGCACGTTATTAATATTATCTGATACTGGCAAATCTTACTCTCCTGCAGCATATAAAATACAAGACGAAAATCGTTAGGGAGAGGTGGGGAAATATGGATATAATCCAAACAGCCAGTCCCAATTATTCACCTGGAAGAAAAGGCAGGAAAATAATTGCGATAGTGAACCATATTACAGCAGGACTAATGCCGGGTACACTTTCCTGGCTTCGTAACCCTGCAGCCAAAGCTAGTTCGCATTACCTTATAACTAAAAAAGGTGAAATATATCAACTGGTAAAGGATGAAGATTCAGCCTGGCATGCGGGAATAGTCAAGCAACCAGACTGGTCTTTGTATGATGGGACTAATCCTAACCACTACACTTTAGGTATAGAGCATGAAGCCCTGGCAGGAGAAGGACTGACTGATGAGCAATATGAAGCCAGCCTGTCGCTGCACCGGGAGTTAATAAAGAAGTGGGGAATTTGGCCGGACCGGGATCATATTATCGGTCATTACCGTATTGATAGTGTTGATCGTAAAAATGATCCGGGAACTGCTTTTCCTTGGCATAGTTTATTTCAAGACCTTAACAATGACGCAGTGGATAATCCTTTGGATCTGGTAAATGTTAAGGTAATCAATATGCTAAAAGGCATCATAATTGACGGGCAAAGCTATGCTGCTGTGCGAGAGTTGGCTCAAAGCTTGGGATACATGGTTGAATGGAATGCTAACC
>JAQUBU010000240.1 GCA_028686565.1 Syntrophomonadaceae bacterium | reverse complement strand
CATTAAAAATGACACACCAAAAACGTCCCCTTGTGTCCCCGTCCCCTTGTGTCCCCCCTCTCAGAACCCCTTGTCAGAACCACACTGTTCCCTTTTTTTTTGCTTAAAGGTATAATTAATACGAATAGCTATATCCTGGGGATATGGGGGAAAGTATACTCTAAGGAGAAACCATGCACAGCAAGATTGAAGTAACAGCCCCAGCCAAAATAAATCTTACCCTTGATATTAAGGGTAAGCGAGCTGATGGCTACCATGAACTTGAGACAGTAATGCAGCAGATAGATTTGCTGGATCGAATTACTATAGAATTGACATCCGAGGGAAGCATAAGTGTAGACAGCAACAGCAGTTTCATTCCCCATGATAAAGAAAATCTGGCCTGCCAGGCGGCGGCTTTATTTTTAGATAAATATGGGTGTGAAGAAGGAGTAAGGATATTTATAGAGAAAAGTATACCAATAGGAGCAGGTCTGGCAGGGGGAAGCTCTGATGCCGCTGCTGTGCTCTGGGGTTTAAACCGCTTGCTTGACTGCAAGCTTGAAGAGCAGGATTTGCTGAACCTGGGTGCCCAAATAGGTTCTGATGTTCCTTTCTGTTTGTTAGGGGGAAGTGCCTTGGCCCGGGGAAGAGGTGAATTACTGCAGCCGCTTAAGCATAGCGTACCGCTTCTCTTGCTTTTAGTGAAACCGGACTTTCAAGTCTCTACAGCAGAAGTTTATAAACAATTCAATTTAGCTCAGGTAGAGAGATTCCCAGATACGCGAGCCTTTCTTGAATCATGGCGCAAGTGTGATATTATAGGAATAGCTGCTCATATGGAGAATGTGCTGGAATCAGTGAGCATAAAAATTTTTCCCGAGATCGCATTAATTAAGGAGAAGTTGAAAAAACTAGGGGCGCTTAATGCTTTGATGTCGGGAAGCGGTCCCAGTGTTTTTGCTGTTTTTACCGATAGAGTTTTGGCTTTAAAAGCTATGGAGAACATGAGAACCAGTTACCGTGAGGTATTTTTGGTTTCATCTTATGAAAAATGAGGTGGTAAATATTAATAGTGGTAAAAGTCGTTTGGTTCCTGTAAACCTGGATTCCTATAAACCTTTGCGCGAACTGGTACTGGAAGCCATAAGGGAGGCCATTAAGAATGGAATATTAAAACCTCGGGAGCGTCTGATGGAAATTCAGCTGGCTGATGAGCTTGGGGTTTCAAGAACACCTATTCGAGAGGCCCTGCGCAAATTGGAACTGGAAGGATTCATTGTTATGGTTCCGCGTAAAGGAGCTTATGTGGCGGACCTGTCTTTTAAGGATATAGCCGATGTATTTGAGATAAGAACAGCACTGGAAGGATTGGCAGCCGGTCTGGCTGCAGAACGAATAACCGATGAAGAGCTTGAAGAAATGGAGCGGCTTCTGGTAGAAAAAGCCGAGGCAATATTGCAGCAGGATATGGAACGGCTGGTAGAGGTTGATACCAGGTTCCATGAAGCTATATATAAGGCGAGCCGGAATCAGCGCCTGTGGACCATAATTAACAACCTCCGGGAGCAGATTCAGCGTTTTCGTACCACTTCTTTATCTTATCCCGGCCGAAAGCAGCGATCACTGCAGGAACATCGTCATATTGTGGAAGCTATTCAATCGCGGGATCCCCAGCTAGCCCGGCAGCTTGCGCAAGAACACATTGAGAATGCCGAGCAAAGTATGATTGAGTCTATTAAAAAGGACGGGTTACCCTTGGCTGAATAAGGAGGACCATTCATGTATTATGATGCTGTAATTCTGGCCGGTGGTGAGAACAGCAGCGAACTCAAAAAAATTGCACCATATGATAATGAAGCCTTGATTATTATAGGCAAATATCCTATGGTTTATTATGTGTATCACGCCTTAAGGAATTCTTCCCAGGTAGCGAAAATAGTGATCAGCGGTCCAACCGAAGCATTGCGCAATATTTTTTCCCGGGAGGAGAATTTATTTTTTGTTGATAAAGGTGCAAATGCGGTCGAAAGTTTAGCCAGTGCAGTTAATTTTTTGAATGAGGTCGGAACCGGAAGCCGTATTCTGGTGACTCCCACTGATATCCCCTTCATAACGGTAGAAGCAATTGATGATTTCATTGAGTGCTGCGAGCAACAGGAAGCAGATTTTTATTATCCGCTTATATCCAAAGAGGTAAATGAAAAGAGGTTTCCCGGAGTTGCACGTACCTATGTAAAACTCAAAGATGGGACATTTACGGGAGGAAACCTATTTATCCTGCGCAAGGAAATTATCGACAGGGCATTGGACAAGGCATTGCAGCTGGTAGAGAGGCGGAAAAGTCCCCTGGCGATGGCCAGGCTGTTTGGTTTTAGCCTGGTTTGGAAGCTGTTGACCAGGCGCTTAAGTATTGAAACCGCTGAGAAAAGGTTTGCTAAAGTTATTGGAATCAATGGCAAAGCTATTATTTCAACTTATGCCGAAGTAGGTGTTGATGTTGATAAGCCAAGTGATCTTGAAATTGCACAGAAATATCTGGTAGATATTGATTTTTAAAAAATTTTATAAATTATAAGGGACGATAATATGTCCCCCGCTTCTATAAGCGGTCAGGTTCCTATTAACAAAAAAGGCGCGGCGGGTTATAACGAGGCGCTGCCTCGTTGCAGCAGTATGAAGAAACTACGGCGCAGTTTCTTCTGGTGCTTAAATCCACCGCGTTGCAGTGATGCGATTTGATTCTGGCAGCGGAATCAAGTATGTACTTTTGTACTGTGTATTGAATATAATAGGAAGGCGTTCTTTCCTACCCTAATTAATAACTCAACTTTCGTAGTTGACATGTTATGCGCCATAACTAGTGTGCTTGTCATTGTTATGAAACTAGCGTACTTGTCATTGCTATGAAATAGCGTACGTGTCATTGCGAGCGCAGCGCGGCAATCTTCCCTCGTATTGATTCGTAAACGAAAAGCGTCAAAACATTTTTCATTTATTGACAAGGCCGGGGAAGATTGCCGCGCTGCGCTCGCAATGACAGGTACGGTAGTTCATAGCAATGACAAGTACCTGGTTTCATAGCAATGACATATAAGATAGCTCGCGATGTTCGTCAATATGGAATTTCAACAGTTTATTTTATTGCTTTTTCGGGCTTTTCAGCCTGTTCTTTTGATCAGAAAGTTGAGTTAATAATAATTAAAAAATATTTAAGAGGTGTTAAAATAGTGAACTATTCAGCAGTGATATTGGCAGCGGGAAAGGGAGTAAGGATGAATTCCTATCTGCCCAAAGTAGCCCACCGGGTGGCAGGCAAACCATTGATAGCGCACGTGGCGGGAGCAGTTCATGAGGCTGGGATTGATGATATTACAGTAGTAATAGGACATGGCAGGGAAGCCATTAAAGATATTTTTGCAAATGATGAAAAAATAAAATTTGCAGTGCAGGAGCTGCAATTAGGTACGGGTCATGCCCTGATGCAAGCTGAGGATAAGATAGATCCTGAATGCAGCTTGCTGGTATTGGCGGGAGATACTCCCCTGCTGCAGCCGGACACCATTAAACAGCTTATCGATTTTCATCAGCAAGGGAACTATTCTGCAACAATATTATCTGCTGAAATGGCTAATCCCTACGGCTATGGGCGGGTACTGCGAAATTCCGATAATACGTTTGCCAGAATAGTAGAAGAAAAGGATGCCTCAAATAATGAAAAAAGCATTAAAGAAATAAATTCTGGTATGTATTGTTTTCAGGCAAAAGATGTTTTTATGGCCCTAACTGAGATAAGCACCAATAATGCCCAAGGAGAATATTACCTTACCGATGTTTTGGAAATACTTAAAAATAAACAGCAAAAAATAGGAATATTCCTGAGCATGGCCGAAGAAGATATTCATGGGATAAATGACCGGGTTCAACTAGCTGCTGCTGAATCATTGCTTCGGCAAAGGAAAAATATTGCCTTAATGAAAAGCGGAGTCACATTGGTTGATCCTCATTCAACTTTTATAGATAGCGCAGTACAGATAGGACATGATACTATAATACTGCCGTATACTTTTATTGAAGGAGAGACTGTAATCGGAGAACATTGTGAAATAGGTCCGGGTACGCG